>JAYUGD010000905.1:0-3681 GCA_043767785.1 Zavarzinella sp.
CTTCGGTTCGACTTTGGGGGCCGGGGGCGGCCCCTTGGCCGGGATGAGCAAGTCCACGTTGCCGTTCACGATCCGGTGCGGATTCTGGTCCGGGGCCGTGCCGGAGAAGGGGTCTTTGGCCACTTCCTTGACCTGCTTCGGCACCTCCGTCTTCAGGTACGCCACCAGCAGGTCCAAGTCGATTTTCCCGCCGGCGATCACCGACGGCTCGGCCCCGCGCAGGCCGGTGAGGACGTGGTGGAAGAACACCCCGTGCCCGCCGCCCCACGCCTTGTCCTCGAACGACTTCTGCCCTTGGGAGCAGCTCAGCAGGACGGCCGTGTTCGGGATCTCGGAGATTTTTAAGTTCGCCCCGACGCCGCGGCCGCGGCCGGCGACGGGGTCGTTGCGGCAGGCGTCCATCATCAGCACGCGCGACCCGGCGCCGCTGGCCTTCAAGTGGCCCAGGACGGCTTCCAGGGGGAGCATGCTCTCGTAGACCCACGGGTCGTCGTCCCGGTCGGCCACCACGCGCTTGTCGGTGTCGTACGGGCAGAAGTAGGCGCTGTCCGACTTCTCCGGCTGGAAGCCGTGCCCGGCCAAGCCCACCAAGAACACGCCGCCGTCGGCGGTCTGCGCGCGGGCCGTTTCGAGCGCCGCCCGGATGTTTCCGAGCGTCGCCCGGTCCCCGGTCAGCAAGTGGACCGTGTACCCCGCCTGACTCAACACGTCGCGCATCGCGGTCACGTCGTTCTCGGCGTATTGCAGCGGCCGGGCGCCGTTCAGGGCCGAGTGCCGGTAACGGTTGACGCCGACCAGCACGGCGACCTTGCGCCCTTCCGGGCCGCGCCGGGCCGTGTCGCGCGCCTCGCCGATGCCGCGCGCCCCTTGCCCCGGCGGGCCGCCAACCGCCGGCCCCGTGTTGTGAACGACCTCCTTCGAGGGGCCGGCCATCACCAGCCAGACGCCCACCGCCAGCGCGAGAACCGCCGCCCCGGCGCCGAGGCCGACGAGGGCCCAATGCTTGCCCGTGAATCGCCGGGCGCCAGTGGAAGGCCGCACGGCCATCTTCTTGCCGCAGCCCGGACACGTGACGGCCACCGGCCCCGCCCCCGGCGGGAGCGTCAACTTACGTTGGCATCGGGTGCAATTGATTTGCGCCATGGCGCCGCCTTTGGAATGATTGCGAAAAGGCGATTGTCCCGCAACCGCCCACCGAAGTACAGCAGGTGCGCGACGACCGGCCCGAACAGTTTACCCTCGGCCTTGGCCGGGCCGACGTCCACAAGATGCCGGCTCTCGCCCACTTGCTCCCCCTTCCCGTCCTCGGGAAGGGGGCCGGGGGGTTAGGTTGTCTTTGCGGCGAGCGCGAATGGGACGCACTCTGCTCCGGCATCCGCCTCCGCTCCGTCGGTCCCCACGCCCCGCCACGCCCTTTCCCTTCCTTGACCTGACCCGGACCAACGAAACTAGGGAACTAAGGCGAGTCGGAAGCCGAGGTCGAAGCGCCGGTATGTCGGGACGTCCGGGAAGCGGTGCGCCGAACGGCAATGGCCCGCGTCGTAGAGCCAGCTACCGCCACGGTACGTCCGGATCACGCCTGTTGTAGTGTACGTATTTTCACACCACTCCCACACATTACCACTCATGTCACATAGTCCCCACGGGTGAGGGGCCTTGTCCTTGTACGTCCCCACTGGCGTCGTCTTTTCTTTGTAGTCGCCCTTCGTCGCCGTGCCGTACGGCCCGCTGTGGTTCGCCTTGTCCCCGTTCAAGACATCACCCCAGTAGAATGCCTGCTTGTTCCCATTCCCGCCTCGGCACGCATACTCCCACTCGTCCTCGTGCGGCAACTTCACCGTCAACCCCTTTGCCTCACACTTCCCGATGAACTCCTTGCAGTCGTTCCAACTCACGGTCTCCACCGGCAACGTCGCCCCCTTGAACTTGCTCTTGTTGCTCCCGCTCCCCATCACCCCCTCCCACTCCGATTGCTGCACCTCGTACTTCCCTAACCAAAACCCCGTCGTCGTGAACTCATGTTCCTTCTCATCATCTGAACGATCCTTTTCCCCCGCCGGCGACCCTAGCGTCGTCTTCCCCGCCGGCACCCAGCAGAACGTCATCCGCACACTCTTCGCGATCTCGAACTCCTGTTCCTTGCCTGCGTACGGGTCGGCGGGAGTTCGTTTTGGGAACGGGAAGTCTTTTTTTGGCGGAGGGTCAAATCTTGGCCTCGAAGGGAAGTCTTTCTCTGGCAGAACGACTGGTTTCTCCGGCGTCGGCATCTCCGGGTTGTCGAACTTGGGCAACGGGATTGGTCCATTGACCCCTTTCGCCGAGATCAGCAAATCCACGTTGCCGTTCACGATCCGGTGCGGATTCTGGTCGGGGGCGGCGCCGGAGAAGGGGTCTTTGGCCACCTCCTTGACTTGCTTCGGGACCGCCTTCTTCAAGTACGCCACCAACAAGTCCAAGTCGATTTTCCCGTCGGCGATCACCGACTCTTCGTCGCCGCGCAAGCCGGTGAGGACGTGGTGGAAGAAGACGCCGTGGCCGCCGCCCCACGCCTTGTCTTCAAATGATTTTTGCCCCTGCGAACAACTCAGCAGCACTGCCGTGTTGGGAATCTCGGAGATCTTCAGGTTCGTCCCCACGCCGCGGCCGCGGCCGGCCAGCGGGTCGTTGCGGCAGGCGTCCATCATCAGCACGCGCGAGCCGGCGCTGCTGGCCTTCATGTGGGCCAGCACGTCTTCCATCGGGAGCATGGTCTGGTAGTCCCACGGGTCTTCGTCCTTCCCGGCCACCCGCTGGTCGGTGTCGTAGGGGCAGAAATACGCGCTGTCCGACTTCTCCGGCTGGAAGCCGTGCCCCGCCAGGCCCACGAGAAACACGCCGCCGTCCGTGGTTTGCTTGCGGGCCGCTTCCAGCGACGAGCGGATGTTGCCGAGCGTTGCCTGCGGGCCGGTCAGCAAATGCACCGTGTACCCCGCCCGACTCAGCACGTCCCGCATCTCGGCCACGTCGTTCTCGGCGTACTGGAGCGGCCGGTTGCCGTTCAGGGACGATTGCTTGTATCGGTTCACGCCGACCAACACCGCGACTTTGGCGACATCGGCCCCGCGCGCCGACGGGCTGCGGACTTCGCCGATCCCCCTCGCCCCGCGACCGCTGTCAGAGTTGGACGTCGATTCCGACCCTGACCGTGTGTTCCCGGCCACCTCCTTCGACGGCCTCGACTTCGCCAGCCAGATTCCCACCGCCAGCGCAAAAACCGCCGCCAAGCCGCCGAGGCCGGCGATCGCCCAATGCTTCCCCGTGAATCGGCGGGTGACATCCCTTTTCGGTTCGCCCGCGGCTTCGTTCTCGGGCAAGGCATCTTCGGCGGACGCCCGGCGGACCCGCTGCACGTTGATTGTTTTGGCGCAACCCGGACAAATCACGCGCCCCGACCCCGACCCCGGGGCAAGGGGGATGACCTTCTGGCATCGGGTGCAATTGATGTGCGCCATGGCGCCGCCTTTGGAATGAATGCGAGAAGGCGATTATCCCGCAAACGCGAGCCGAAGTAAAGAAGGTGGGCGACGACCGGCCCGAAATGTTTACGCCCGGCCCCGGTCGGGCCGCTGACCCAAAAATGACGGCTCTCGCCCACTTGCTCCCCTTTCTTATTCCGCACGCGGCCACGATTGATCTTTCTCG
>JAYUGD010000906.1:0-3676 GCA_043767785.1 Zavarzinella sp.
AAAGCCTCCGCGTCGCGGCTAACAAGAGTCACCCCTTACCGCCGGGAGACGATCTCCAGGCCGTCCGAGTCGGCGGGCACGGTCACGGCTTTTTCCGGTTGGCCCTTGACGGCCCACGTGAACGTGCGCGGCATCCGCAGGGTGACGTACTGGTCGGCGGGGAGTTTCACGGCCTCGCCGTTGATCTCCAATTCCAAGTCGCGGTCGCTGTGGTTGAAGATGCCGACCTTCACCTCGGCCGGGGCCAACGCCCGCGACTTCTCGGCCGGGATCAGGAACTGGTCCACGGAAACGGCCTTCTCCTTCGCCTTCGGCGGCATCACCTTGGGCGTCGGCAATTCCTTCCGCGGCTCCACGTCCTCCGTCGGCAATCGCGGGTTGCTGATGCGAGGCACGTCGTCGGCCGTCTTCGCCGGCGGCGCGTCTTCCCGCAGCGTGGCCTTCGGAACGATGGGAACCTTGGGGACGTTCGTAGCCGGGTTGCCCCACACGGACGGGTACACCCAGTAGTACGGCACGACGTAATAGCCCGTGTCGCCGCACCCGCACGGGTTGGCCCGCGCGCCGGCCGCGAGGGCCAGCGGGAGGAGAATCGCGACGGTGTAGCGCACGGCGGCAGCCTCTCGGTGGAAGTCGTTCCTCTGGAAGCGTTTTAGGCATTCGCGGCCGGCTCGGCGAGTTAGGACGCCACCCCCCGAAATTTAGTGAACATCGTTGCACGACTCGGCCGAAGTAATGGGTAAGGATCACCCTCATTTTCGGAGTGGCGCCGCCATGCGCAAAAAGATCGTCATCGGCCTCGGAGTCATCGCCCTGCTGTTGGGCGGGTTCGCCGTCGTCGCCGCCATGCAGCCGGCCGAGTACACCGTCACGCGGTCGGCCACCATCGCCGCCCCGCCGGCGACCGTGTTCGCCCACGTGAACGACTTCCACAAGTGGGAGGCGTGGTCCCCGTGGGCCAAGCTGGACCCGGCGTGCAAGAACACCTTCGAAGGCCCGGCCGCCGGCAAGGGCGCCGTCTTCAAGTGGGCCGGCAACAGCGACGTGGGCGAAGGCAAAATGGAGATCGTCGAGAGCAAGCCGGACGAGCGCCTCCTCCTCAAGCTCGACTTCGTAAAGCCGTTCGAGTCCTCCTGCGACACCGCGTTCACCTTCAAGCCGGAGGCCGGCCAGACCACGGTGACGTGGACGATGACCGGCAAGAAAAACTTCGTCAGCAAGGCCTTCTGCTTGTTCATGAACATGGACAAAATGGTCGGCGGCGACTTCGAGCGCGGCTTGGCGAGCATGAAGGAAGTCGCGGAAGCGGAAGCGAAGAAGTAACGGGCGGCCGCGACGCGATCCCAACCACGAAAACCTTTTAACCACGAATCAGACGAATACCACGAATCAAAAAATACCAAAGCGGTTGATTCGTGGTTAAAAAGGTTTTGGAAAAAGGAACTGATCATGAGCGGCGTGCGGGTACTCGTGGGGACGCGCAAGGGCGCGTTCGTCCTCACCGCGGACGGCAAGCGGGACAAGTGGGCCGTGAGCGGCCCGTTCTTCGGGGGCTGGGAGGTCTACCACCTCAAAGGCTCCCCCGTGGACCCGAACCGCATTTATGCGTCGCAGTCGAGCAGTTGGTTCGGGCAACAGATTCAACGGTCCGACGACGGCGGTGTCACGTGGAACCCCGTGGGCAACAAGTTCGCCTACGAGGGCGTCCCCGGCACGCACCAGTGGTACGACGGCACGCCACACCCGTGGGAGTTCAAGCGCGTCTGGCACCTCGAACCCTCGCTGACCGACCCGGACCACGTGTACGCCGGCGTGGAGGACGCCGCCCTGTTCCAGACCACGGACGGCGGCGGGACGTGGGCCGAACTCCCCGGCCTGCGCACCGACGGCTCCGGCGCCCGCTGGCAGCCCGGCGCCGGCGGCATGTGCCTGCACACGATCCTGCTCGACCCGACCAACCCGAAGCGAATCTTCATCGCCATCTCGGCCGCCGGGGCCTTCCGCACCGACGACGGCGGCGCCACATGGAAGCCGATCAACCGCGGCCTGCACTCCAAGTACATCCCCGACCCGACGGCCGAGGTCGGCCACTGCGTCCACCGCATCGCCATGCACAAGGCTAGGCCGGGCGTGCTGTTCATGCAGAAGCACTGGGACGTGATGCGCAGCGACGACGCCGGCGACACGTGGCACGAGATCAGCGGCAACCTGCCGACCGACTTCGGCTTCCCGATTGATGTCCACGCCCACGAGCCGGACACCGTGTACGTCGTCCCGATCAAGAGCGACGCCGAGCACTACCCGCCCGACGGCAAGTTGCGGGTGTACCGCAGCCGCACCGGCGGCAACGAGTGGGAACCGCTGACCGCCGGCCTGCCGCAAGAGAACTGCTACGTCAACGTCCTGCGGGACGCGATGGCCGTCGATTCGCTGGACCCGTGCGGCGTCTACTTCGGCACCACCGGCGGCCAAGTCTACGTCTCCGCCGACTCGGGCGACACGTGGGCCGCCGCCGTCCGCGACCTGCCCCCCGTGGTCTCCGTCGAGGTGCAAACCCTCCCATGATCCGCGTCCAACTCCCGACCCACCTGCGCTCACTTGCGCAGGCCGACGCCGAGGTCACGGTCGAAGTGGAAGGGGCCGTCACCCAGGACGCCGTCCTGACCGCCCTCGAAACCCGCTACCCCATGCTCCGCGGCACCATGCGCGACCACGGCACCAAGACGCGCCGGCCGATGCTGCGCTTCTTCGCGTGCGAAGAGGACTTGTCCCACGAGGAGCCGGACAAAGAACTGCCGACGGCCGTGGCGTCGGGCGAAGAGCCGTTTCTGGTGGTGGGAGCGATCGCGGGGGGGTGACAGTCCTCCCGCGGGGATGAACCTGCGGCTCGTTGGAGAGCATTCCTGACGAGATGATGAGCCGCGGGGTTCATCCCCGCGGGGAGTCCTCCCGCGGGGGTAAACCCCGCGGCTCGTTGGCGGTTGATACAACACTCATTGGCAAAGACTGACGAGCCGTGGGGTTCATCCCCACGGGGAGTCTTCCCGCGGGGTTGAACCCCGCGGCTCGTCAGTCTCTGGCCGCGGGAGACCGCCCCATGACGGACAACCCCTTCGCCCTGCACATCACGTGGACGACTTACGGCACTTGGATGCCCGGTGACGAGCGGGGCCACGTGTCCACTGTATTGCAAGAGGACGGGACGTACCGGCCGCGGGAAAATCGCACGGGCGCGCCCGTGGCGGAGGGCGATCAACGGACGCGAGAGCGGGCCGAGCAGTTGATGAAGCATCCGGTCGTGTGGCTGTCGCCCGCGCGAGCCCTGATCGTGGCCGAGTCGCTGGTCGAAGCGGCGCGGAAGCGCGCGTGGCACATTCGCCGGGCGGCCGTCATGGCCAACCACGTTCACGTTTTGGTCATGAACTGCCCGAACGACGAGTCGGCCGTCCGGCGAATCCTCAAAGGCAACACGGACGCCGCTTTGCGAGACGCCACGGGCGAGTCACGCCGCTGGTGGACGGCCGGCGGCAGCGGCCGGTACAAGAACGACCACCAAGCAATCGAGAACGCGGATCGGTACATCGCCGTGCAGGAGAGGATGCTGGGCGCCGTGTGCGACATGGTGATTTCCATTGGCGGCGTCGATTACTCCCGCGGGGATGAACCCCGCGGCTCG
>JAYUGD010000907.1:0-10116 GCA_043767785.1 Zavarzinella sp.
GCGATGTCCCCGGCCAAGCCGTGGACGTGAACCCCCAAGGCGGCGGCGTCGAACGGGGTCATGCCTTGGGCGATGAGGGCGGCGATCACGCCGGTCAGCACGTCGCCTGTCCCGCCGGTCGCCATGCCAGGGTTGCCGGTGGCGTTTTGGTACGTTTGGGTTCCGTCCGTCACCAGCGTCGCGCGCCCCTTGAGGACGAGGACGACGCCCTGTTTCTTCGCGTAGGCGACGGCCAGTTTCTCGCGGTCGGCTTGGACGGCCTTGGCGTCGGCGTAGATGAGTCGGGCGAACTCGCCGGGGTGCGGCGTCAACACGGTGGGATGCTCTCGCTCGCGTAGGGCGTTCCCCGAAGTCTTCGCCAAGGCGTTGAGGCCGTCCGCGTCGATCACCAGCGGGGCGGCGACGCAGCCCAGCAGTCGGTCGATCAGGTCCGGCATCGACTCCGACTGGCCGAGGCCCGGCCCGACGGCGACGACGGTGGCCCAGTTCGTGAGGCCGGCCAAGTCGTCCGCGGACGCGGCCGAGAAGCGGCCGCGCAGGTCTTGGGACAGGGCGGCCGTCATGTAGCACGGGTTGGCCGCCGCCACCAGCGGCTGAATCTCCATCGGCACGGCCACCTGCACCAGCCCGGCCCCGGCGCGCAGGGCCGCCGACCCGGCGAGGACGGCCGCCCCGCTCATGCCGCGGCAGCCGGCGACCAGCAGCACGCGGCCGTAGTCCCCCTTGTTGGCGTCGGCGCTTCGCGGCGGCAGGCGGGGGGGCGTTGTCACTGGTGCTTCTTCCATGTGTCCGCGAAGCGGCGGGCCAAGTCGGCCGCCACTTGATCATAGGCTTTCCCGTCGGCCCAAACCGCTTTCGGGTCCAGAATCGCGGCCGGCACGCCGGGGCAGGCGGTCGGGATACTCAAGCCGAAGGTCGGCTCCGTGACGAAGGGGACTCTCGCCAACTCGCCGTTCAAAGCCGCGTGCAGCATGGCGCGCGTGTGGGTCAAGTTAATGCGGCTCCCCACACCCGGCCCGCCGCCGGACCAGCCGGTGTTGACGAGCCACACCGGGGCGGCGTGCGCCTCCAATTTTTGCCGCAGCAACTCCGCGTACACCTTGGGCGGCAGCGGCAAGAACGGCGAGGCGAAGCACGTGCTGAACGTCGCCTCCGGCTTGGTGACGCCGACTTCCGTGCCGGCGACCTTGGCCGTGTACCCGCACAGGAAGTATTGCATCGCCTGCCCAGGCGTCAGCCGGCTGACCGGCGGCAGCACGCCGAAGGCGTCGCACGTCAGGAAGAAGACGTTCGCCGGGTGCGGGCCGACGCCGGACAACTCCGCGTTGGGGATGAACGTCAGCGGGTACGCCGCCCGCGTGTTCTCGGTGAACTTTTGGCTCGTGTAGTCCGGCTCCCGCGTGCGACTGTCCAGCGGGACGTTTTCCAACACGCTGCCGAAGCGGATGGCCCGGAAAATTTGCGGCTCCTTCGCCTCCGACAAGTCGATGGTCTTGGCGTAGCATCCCCCCTCGATGTTAAACACGCCCGCATCGGACCAGCCGTGTTCGTCGTCGCCGATCAGCCGCCGGTCCGGGTCGGCCGAGAGGGTCGTCTTGCCGGTGCCGGACAGGCCGAAGAACAGCGCCGTGTCCCCGGCCGCCCCGACGTTGGCGGCGCAGTGCATGGACAGCACGCCCGTCCACGGCAGCAGCCCGTTGAGGACGGTGAAGATCGACTTCTTGATCTCCCCCGCGTAGTGCGTCCCGGCGATCAGCACCTCGCGGCGGTCGAAACTGGCCGCGATCACGACGGGGGACTTCAGCCCGTTGGCCGCCGGGTCGAAGCGCAAATTGGGCAGCGAGTACACGACCCAATCGGGGGTGAAGTGTTCCAACTCAACCGGCGGCAACCGGCGGAACAAGTCTTGGGCGAACAACGCCTGCCAGGCGTGTTCCGTGATCACGCGCACCTTCAAGGCGTGGGCCGGCTCCGCGCAGGCGACGGCGTCCGTCACGAACAGCGTTTGTCGGGAGGCGTACTCGCGGGCCTGCCGCAGCAAGGCGTCGAATTGTTCCGGGGCCATCGGCTGGTTGGCTGCCCAGTCGATCTTGGCCTCCGTACTCGGCTCGCGGACGGTGAACTTGTCCTTCGGCGACCGGGCCGTGCGCTCCCCGGTGTAAGCCACCAGCGCCCCATTGGCCGCCAGCGTCGCTTCGCCGCGGGCAAGGGCCATCTCGACCAGCACGGCCGACGACAGATTCGCGTGGGCCGTGCGGGCGGTGATGCCGAGGGGGGCCAAGTCAACCGGCATAGTGATCCTGCTCCTGCGTGATGTTCAATGACCGAGCGAAGCGAGGGGGGCGAGCCAGTAGCGTTAGCGCCTGGAGGACCCGCCACACACGCGAAACAAGAGGGCGAGTCTTCGAAGCCCGACCCACCGGGCGAGAGGCGTCACCCGCGTAGCGAATCTCGAAGACTCGATTCGCGGCGAACTTACTCCGGAAGTTCCTCCAGTCGCTAACGCTACTGGCTCGCCTCCCTCGCTTCGCTCGGTCATTACTTCGTCCCCAGTCCCGTCTTCCCCTCTTTGAATTCTTTCAACCGCTCGGCGTACTTCTCGAACAACCGCGTGTGCTTGCTGGTCGGCTCGATCGGCTTGCCGTCAATGAACAGGCCCAGCACCTGCGTGGACGGTTGCAGAAGGTCGCCGTTGGTGATGACCAGGTTGGCCCGCTTGCCGGGGTCGATGCTGCCGAGGCTGTCGGCGACGCCGAGGATTTGGGCCGGGGAGATGGTGACGGCCTTCAGCGCCTCGTCGGCCGGCAGGCCGTAGGAGACGGCCATCGCCGCCTCGTAGGGGAGGTTGCGCGTGTTGCTGGCCCCGGTGCTGCGGATACAGAAGCGGACGCTGGCGGCGTGCAATTTGGCCGGGCAGGAGTACGGGGCGTCGTAAGGGTCGAACCCCTCCTGCGGCATCGTCATCACGGGGCCGACGATCACGGGGATGTCCCGCTTCTTGAGTTCATCGACGACCTTCCACGCCTCGACGGCTCCGCTCAGGATCATCTTGAACTTCAAATCGTCCGCGAGTTTGATGGCTTCGAGAATCTCCCCCTTGCGGTACGCGGAGACGATCACGGGCTTCTCGCCGCGGACGTACGGCAGCAACGCTTCCAGTCGCGGGACGACGGGGAGGTTCGCGTTCTCTTTGCGGCTCGCCTCGTAGCGTTTCGCTTCCGCGAACAGGTCTTTCAACTTGCGGATCTTTTCCTCGCGTTGCTTCTTGGCGACGGCCCGGCCGATGCTCGGCATCGTCGGGTCGCCGCTGCTGAACGAGACTTCCACCGGGAAGTCGATGTGCAGGGCCAACTGCTCGACGACGACCATGTCCTTCGGCACCCAGCCGCTGAGGTTGATGAGGGCGGCTTGCCCGGCGATCATCGGGCCGCTCGGCCGCGTCACCACGGTCAGCACGCCGTTGGCCCGCGTGACGGGGATCAGTTCCGACTCCGGGTTGACGGCCACGGCCGCCCGCAGGTCCGGCTGGAAGTCCCCGCCGTCCGCGTAGTCGTGCGTCTCGCGGGACTGGCCGAGTTCCGTCAGGCCCAGCACGGTGCCGGCGTCGATCATGCCGGGGAAGACGTGCAGCGTGCGGGAGTTCAGCACGGTGTCTGTCTTCGCCTCCAAGTCCCGGCCCACGTCGATGATCTTGCCTTTGAAGAGGCGCACGTCGGCGGCGATGGGGGCCTTGCCGGGGTTGTGGATGGTGACGTTCCGCAGCAGGATCGGGGCGTCCGTCTTGAAGCGGGGGAACAGGACTTCCTTGTTGTTCGGCGTCGGCGCCTCGGCGGCCGGCTTGTACGGCGTGAACTTCTCGCCGCGCTGGAAATAGACTTCGCCGTCGATGACCGTCATCTCGCACCGCGAGAAGCCGTTGAGCGGGTGGCCGTTGAAGACGGCCAAGTCCGCGTCTTTGCCGACCTCGATGCTGCCCGTGCGGCCGTCGAGGCCGAGTTGCTTGGCCGGGTTGAGCGTGATCGTCTTCAACGCCTCTTCCTCGGTCAGCCCGCCGTACTTGATGAGTTTGGCCGCTTCCTGGTACAGGTGCCGGACGAGTTCGTTGCTGTCCGACTTGAGGCACACGCTGGCCCCG
This sequence comes from Zavarzinella sp., assembly GCA_043767785.1. Classification (GTDB taxonomy): domain Bacteria; phylum Planctomycetota; class Planctomycetia; order Gemmatales; family Gemmataceae; genus Zavarzinella. The sequence goes on from JAYUGD010000907.1 coordinate 4,136, forward strand.
GCCTCGTGCATCAGGTACGGGCCGAAAGGAATGGCGTCGAAGGCTTCGATCTTGTACGCCCACCAGTCCGAGAACATGGAGACGCTCGCCCCGTGGGCGGCGATCTCCGGGGCGACCTTGTACCCTTCGAGGACGTGTTGCAGCGACTTGACCTTCACGCCGAAGCGGTCGGCGACGCGCAGGAGCATCAGGATTTCGTCGCTGCGGTAGCAGTGGCAATGAATCTTCAAGTCGCCCTTGAGGACATCGACCAAGGCTTCCAACCGCAGGTCGCGGCGCGGCTCCGGCCGCTCCAGTTTGTCCTTGGTGTTGGCGTATTCCTCCCACGTCTTGCGGTAGGCTTGCGCTTCGCTGAACGCCCGCACCAGCACGGCCTCGACGCCGGGCCGCGAGTTGGGGAAGCGGCCGTCGCCGCGCTTGACGTTTTCCCCGAGGGCGAACTTCACGCCGCGCGGGACGTCGGCCAACAGCAGGTCTTTCGCGGGCAGGCCGTACTTCAACTTGATGACGGCGTCCTGCCCGCCGATCACGTTGGCGCTGCCGTGCAGCAGGCGGGCGACGGTGACGCCGCCGGCCGCCGCCCGGTAGATTTCCTCGTCGTCGCTCTCGATCACGTCCCGCACGCGGACCTCGGGGACCACCGAAAGGGAGAACTCGTTGACGCCGCCGCTGATGGCGAAGTGGGCGTGCGAGTCGATGATGCCGGGCATGACGAACATGCCCTCCGCGTCCAGCGTCGGCCCGGTGAACGCCCGCGTCTCGTCGTTCGGGCCGAAGGCCTTGATCTTCCCGTCGATCACCAACAGGTCGGCCTTCTCCAGCCGGGCCGGGCGGGAAGCCGTCAGGATCGTCGTGTTCTTCAGCAGCAGCGACCCCTTGGTGTGCAACTTCGGGACGCGGTCGATGTCGAGTTCCGTGACCCCGTCGCTCGGCCCAACCACAATAGGCCCGGGGGCCGGCGTCTTCGGCGGCGTCGGCTCGGGTCCCTTGGCGGGCGGCGGCTCCTTGGCCGGCGGGTCTTTCTTGTCGCCGTCTTTCTTCCCCATCGGCCGGTCTTTCTTGGGCCGGGCGGGCGTTTCCAGGTCGAGCTTGATACCGTCCGCGAAGACGTACTTCACGAACGTGTCCGGCTCGAACAGGTCGCCGTCGGCGATCACGAAGTTGGCCGCCTTGCCGGGGGCGATGGTGCCGTACTGGTTGCTGACGCCGAAGAGTTCGGCCGCGTTTTGCGTCAGGGCCTGCAAGGCGGCGGCCGGGGGCAACCCTTCCTTCAACGCCTTGCGCAGATTCTCGCGGAACTTGCCGGCCGCTTGGTCGCCGGGGATGCCGGCCGAGGCGAAGGCGATCTTCACGCCGGCCTGGTGCAGCACGTTGGCGCCGGCCGCCTCTTCCTTGCGCTGCCGCTCGCGGTCGGCCTTCACGCGGGCCGGCAGCTCGCCTTCCTTCTCGCCCGGCTCGGAGAAGTTGAGCCGCAGCACCACGGGCACGCCGGCCGCCTTCAAGCGGTCCTTGACCTTCCACGCCTCGCGGCCGCCGAAAATGATCGGCTTCAGTTTGAACTCGGCCGCGAAGTCCAACGCCCGGTGGATGTCGTCGGCCCGGTCGGCCTCGAACACGACGGGCAACTTCCCCTCCAAGGCGGGGACGAGCGATTCCCAACACGGGTCGAACGGCGGCCGGGCGCCGACGCGCCCGCCCGCCTCGAATGCTTGGAGCCGGCGTTGATGCCAGCCGGCGTCCATGAACGTCTGCCGGGCGTGGGCGACGACGCCCATCAGGGCGCGCGGGTAGTCCGCGCCGGGGATGTTGCGCAGCGAAGCGTGCAAGGCCACGACCGGCTTGACCACGCTCGTCCGCGGCACCTGACTGTTGAGACTCAGAAGCGTGCTTCGCCCGCTGAGAATTCCCCCCTCAGGGATGGCCAGCTCCATCGTGAAGCCGAGCCGGCGCCACGGCAGATGGGCGTCTTCATCGGTCTTCAAGGCGGTGTGGACTTCAAACTCGGGCGTCAGCCCGCGGCGGTTGTCTGCCTTGGTGGCCGCGAGAATGTCGCTGGCCAAGTCGTCCGGCGACGGCGGCCCCCCGGCCGACCGCCGCATCGCCGCGTCGTACCCGCGCAGCCCGCCGGCGTCGATCAGGCCAGGGTAGATCGTGAAGTCCGCCCCGTCGATCACGACCGCGTCGGCCGGGACTTTGGCGTCCGGCCCCACGTCCACGATCACCCCGTCCCGCACCACGACGGTCGCCTTGGGCAACACCTTGTCCCCCGGCACCACGACCTTCGCCCCGGTGATGGCGTAGGGCGGCGCCTTCGCCGCTTGGGCGTGCAAGAAGAACGGCGTGAGCAAGAGCAGAAGGGGCGCGCGCCAACGCATGGGTGGGAATCTCGGTGAAGCCGCGGAGAGAGGTGAAGGGAAGTGTACGAGTTTCGATGGCCCAAGTTTAGCCAAGGCGAGCGGGGGACGTCAGTCCCCTGATTCCGTCGAGTCGAGAAAGAATCAGGGGACTGACGTCCCCCGCTCGCCTTGGTCTTCGACAAAAGGGGCCGTAAATACTGGTGCGTTTTCCAAGGGGCGAATGTGGGCCAAGGTTTCGATCGCCGCCCGCGTCGAGCGGGCGCGTCAATGGGAAGGGGGAAGTGTCCTCGACAGGAGTTGAACCTGTAACCTTCGGCGCCGGAGGCCGATGCTCTATCCAGTTGAGCTACGAGGACGCGGTCGCGCCAGTGAGTGAATTATAAACAGGGACGGGGGTTCGGCCAGACCGGGTTCGCGGACATTTTGGCCCGGCCCGGTTTTATGCTTGCGGATGGCGGGCCGGCTGACGACAATACCATTCCACACCGCTTTGCCTTCTCTTTTTGTCCGCTCTCTACCAGAAAGGGTGAGATACCGTGATTGACGAATCGACTTCGACCGGCGTGACGCGCCGAGACGCCTTGACCGCGGCCGGGGCCACGGCCTTCACCGCGCTCATGGCCGGCGGCAACTTCGTACACGCCGCCGGCAGTGAGACCATCAACATCGGCCTCGTCGGCTGCGGCGGCCGGGGCACCGGGGCGGCCATCAACGCTCTGTCCACCAAGCAAGGCCCGACGAAGATCGTCGCCATGGCCGACGTCTTCGCCGACAACCTCAAGGGCGCCGCCTCCGCCATCGCCAAGAAGTTCCCCAAGTCGTTCGACGTGCCGCCGGAGCAGCAATTCGTCGGGTTCGACGGGTACAAGAAGGTCATGGACTGCCTGAAGCCCGGCGACGTGGTGATCTTCGCCACCCCGGTCGCCTTCCGCTGGGTCCACTTCGGGTACGCCATCGAGAAGGGCCTGAACGTGTTCATGGAGAAGCCCGTCGCCATGGACGGGCCGAGCGCCGTGCGCATGTTCAAGCTGGCCGAGGACAGTGAGAAGAAGGGGCTGAAGGTGGCCGTCGGCCTCATGTGCCGGCACTGCGAGGCCCGCGGCGAACTGTACAAGAAGATCCGCAACGGCGACATCGGCGACATCACCTTCATGCGCGCCTACCGCATGGCCGGGCCGACGGCCTCCGCGTTCAGCGAGAAGAAGCCGGACGGCATCGGCGAGTTGGCCTACCAGATCCGCCGGTTCCACAGCTTCCTGTGGGCCTCGGGCGGGGCGTACTCGGACTTCCTCATCCACAACATCGACGAGTGCTCGTGGATGAAGGACTCGTTCCCGGTCATGGCCAAGTCGTCCGGCGGCCGGCACTACCGCGGCAACTTCATCGACCAGAACTTTGACACCTACTCCACGGAGTTCACCTACGCGGACGGGGCCAAACTGTTCCTCGAAGGCCGGTGCATGACGGGCGCCCAGTCCGAGTTCGCCAGCTACGCCCACGGCACCAAGGGGAGCGCGATCATCAGCGAGTCGGGCCACGCCCCGAGCCACTGCCGGACGTTCAAGGCCCAGAACATGATCGACTCCGAACTCACTTGGAAGTGCCAAGAGAACGAGCCGGACCCGTACCAACTGGAATGGGAACACCTGATGGCGGACATCCGGGCCGACAAGCCGCACAACGAAGCCCGCCGCGGGACCGAGGCCAGCCTCGCGACGGCCATGGGCCGCATGGCCGCCCACACCGGCAAGATCATCACCCGCAAGATGATCTTGGAGAGCACGCACGACTTCGCCCCGAACGCCGACAAGCTGACGATGGACGGCCCGGCCCCGATCCAGGCCGACAAGGACGGCAAGTACGCCGTGCCGGAACCGGGCCGCAAGGGGCTGAAGGAGTTCTAAAATTTCGGATTTCGGATTTCGGATTTCGGATTTGAAACCATGACAGCACTCAACGTCGGCGACAACGACCAGCGTCCGGGTTCGGTTTTGTATTCAAATCCGCAATCCGCAATCCGAAATCCGAAATGGGTTCTTGGGTTGCTGGTCGCCCTTGCGGCGGCCGGCCCCGTTGCCGCCCAAGGCCTGAAAGGGTCCGGCGACCCGCAGCTCGTGGCCAAGGCGTACACGACGCTGCGGACGTACGGGGTGCGCGTCGCCAGTTACCAGACCAGTCTGCCGTCGCTCGACGAGAAGGCCGACGACCCGGACAACCGGCTCCAGTTCAACCGGCCGCTGATCGTCACGTTCCCCGGCAAACTGACCACGGCCGAACTCCCCGCGCTGCTCGCGCACTGCGCCAAACTCCCCAACCTCGGCGGCATCGACTTCGGCCACACGATCATCACGGACGCCGGCTTCAAGGGATTTGACGCCCTGACCGACCTCGAAGTTCTGTACTTCGACAACACCAACGTCGGCGACCCGACGCTGGACCTCGCCGCCAAGTGCCCGCGCCTGCGCTGGCTGGACGCCGGCAACACCAAGGCGACGGACGAGGGGATGAAGAACCTCGGCAACCTCAAAATTCTGCACACGCTCAACCTCGCCAACACCAAAGTCTCGGACGCGGGGTTGAACCACTTGGCCAACGCCGCCAAGCTGCGCGTGCTGAACCTCGCCGGCACCGGCGTCACGCTGGCCGACGTGAAGACCCTCGCCGGCATGAAGAACCTACGGCACCTCATCCTCGACCGCACGGCCGTGACGGACGACTCGCTCAAAGTCCTCGCCACGCTCCCTGCCTTGGAACGGCTGTCCCTGCAAGAGACCAACGTCACCGGCGCCGGCCTGAAACCGCTGGCCGCCGTCGCCACGCTGCGGGAAGTGGAACTGGCGGACAGCAAGTTGACGGACGAGGGGTTGGACGGCCTGGGCGCCCTCAAGCAAGTCTTCCGGCTCGACCTCTCGAACTCGGCCCCGCTCGACGCCGACCCGAAAAAGTTGCCCAAAAGCCAAATCACGGACGCCGGCCTGAACCGCCTCAACGGGTGCGCGGCCCTCACCACCCTGCGACTTAATCGCACCAGAATCACCGGGGCCGGCCTCAACGGCTTGGGCGGGCTGCCCAACCTCGCGGAACTGCACTTGGAGCAGTGCCCGCTGGCCGACCCGCAGATGATCGGCCTGTCCCGGCTCAAGACGCTGCGCACCGTGAACTTGGCCAAGACGCCGCTGACGGGCGAAGGGCTGTTCACGCTCGGGGACATCCCGACGCTTGAAACGGTCCTGCTCGACGGGTCCAAAGTCACGGACGCCGGGGTCAAGCAGATCGCGGCCGCCAAGGACATCGGCGAGCTGTCGCTGCGGGAGACTGCCGTCACCGGGGCCACGCCGGAGTGGAAGAACTTCCGCCGCCTCGCCCGCCTCGACCTGAGCCACACGCGGGTGAACGATTTCATCACCAAGCATTTGGCCAACATCAAGACGCTGCAACTTGTTACACTGGCGGAGACCGGCGTCACCGGCGTCGGCTACCGGGCCATGCTGAAAACAAACCCGGAGTGCCGACTCCTGTTCGCCGGCCCGAAGCCCGCGACGCCGGCCGCCCCGACGACGGCCGTCGCCCGCGTCAGCCGGCTGCCCGTGTTCACTGATTGATTGCGGTGTGGGTTTTCGCCCC
>JAYUGD010000908.1:0-1175 GCA_043767785.1 Zavarzinella sp.
AGCCGCTCGAACCCGGCAAGTCGAACGACGACGGCACGCCGAAAGAGCCGAACAAGACCGGTGAACAACCGCCGGCCAAGTCGGAGCAGCCCAAGGAGGGGGGCGGGAAATCGGGCGATCAGAACATCCAGGACCAGGCCGACAAGGTTCAAAAGGCTCTGAACGACAAGCAAAACGCGCCGAGTGAGGCGCGGCCGCCGGAGTCGAACCCGGACACCGCCGACAAGCCACCGACGGACCCCGATGCCGGCAAGCCCGGCCAGTCGAAACCGCAGCCGGGGAACGCCCAGAAGCCGCCGGAGACGACGGGCGAGCCGAAGCCGCAACCGGGCACTGAAGGCCAGCCGAAGCCGGACGCTACGCCCGCCGAGAGCAAGCCCCAAGGCGCGGGCGAGAAGGCCAAGCCCGATGCGTCGCAGCCGAAGCCCGACGCCGGCGCGAAGTCCAATGACGGGGGGGAACCGCAACCGAAGCCGGACACCAAACCGGGCCAGTCGGGCGAACCGAAGCCGGGTCAGGAGAAGGCGACACCGCCGGACGCGAACGCCAAGCCCAAGGCCGGCGACCCGAACACCGGCGCGAAGCCGGAGCCGATGAAAGACCCGCAAGCCGGCGACGGGAAGCCGGACGCGGGCACGCCGAAACCGGGCGATCCGAAGACCGGCAAGCCGCAACCGGTCGCCCCCAAGGGCAACGCCAAGCCGCAGCCGGGGGAGAAGTCCGGCCCGCCGGAGGACAAACCGGGGGAGGCCGGCGACCCGCAGCCCGGCGCGGCCAAGCCCGAGAAGCCGACACCGCCCGGCACGGCCAAGCCGACGCCGTCGGACGCCAGCGGCCAAGACCCGAAGCCGGGTGAGCAGAAGCCGCCGATGGGGGAAGGCGCGGGCGAAGCGAAGCCCGAGGGCCAACCGCAGCCCAAGCCCGACCCGATGGGCAAGCCGGCCGGCGGGACGGGCGAACAGCCCAAGGGCGGTGAGAAGGGCAAGGAGAAGCCGACCCCCGGCACGAAGGGCGCGGGCGAGAAGAAGTCCGACGCCAAGGAACTCGAGCAAGCAATCAAGGACTTGAAGTCGGGTAACCCGGACAAAGAAAAAGCCGCCCGCGACAAGCTCGACAAGGCGATGGGCAAGGAGAACCGCGAGGCGGCCGAGAAGAAGGCCGAGCAACTGGACCGC
>JAYUGD010000909.1:0-10084 GCA_043767785.1 Zavarzinella sp.
TGGACGGAGACGGCCCAGATTGAAAAGCGGCTGGCCGACATCACCGCCCACATGGAGACGGTGATCCAGAAGTACCTCCGCAACCAGTACAAGACCATCGAGGAGTACAACGCGATGGCCGGCGAGGTGGCCGAGCCGTTCCGCGTGCTGGTGGTCGCCAACTTCCCGGCGAATTTTTCATTAGAGTCGTGCCGGCGGCTGGTCAGCATCGTCAACAGCGGCCCATCCTGCGGCGTGTACACGCTGATTACGCACGACCCCAAGCAGCCGGTCCCGCAAGGGTTCAACATGGCCGACTTGGAACACGCATCGATCAACTTAGTGTGGAAGGACAACGCCTTCGTCTGGAAAGACCCGGATTTCTCGTCCTTCCCGCTGGAGTTGGAAACGCCGCCTTCATTGGACGAAATGACGCGGCTGGTGCGCATGGTCGGCGAGCGCAGCAAGAACGCCAACCGGGTGGAAGTGAATTTCGACTACGTGGCCCCGCGGCCGGCCGAGGTGTGGGCCTCCGACTCCCGGCACGGCATCTCCGTCGCCATCGGCCGGGCCGGGGCGACCAAGCGGCAAATGATGGACCTGGGCCGCGGCACCGCCCAGCACGCCCTGATCGCCGGGAAGACCGGGTCCGGCAAGTCCACGCTGCTGCACGCGCTCATCACCAACCTCGCCCTCAACTATTCGCCGAGCGAGGTGGAGCTGTACCTGATCGACTTCAAGAAGGGGGTCGAGTTCAAGGCCTACGCCAGCAACCGGCTGCCGCACGCCAAGGCCGTCGCCATCGAGAGCGAGCGCGAGTTCGGCATCAGCGTGCTGCAACGCCTCGACACCATCTTAAAAGAACGCGGCGAGACGTACCGCATGGCCGGGGTTAACTCGCTGAGTGAGTACCGCGACTGGCAGGACACGCAGAAAAAGAACCACGGAATCGCTTCTGTACCGATGCCGCGCATCATGCTGATCGTGGACGAGTTTCAGGAATTCTTCGTGGAGGACGACCGCCTCAGCCAAGACGCCGCCCTGCTCTTGGACCGCCTGGTCCGCCAAGGCCGGGCGTTCGGGCTGCACGTCGTCCTCGGGTCGCAGACGCTCGGCGGGGCGTACTCTCTGGCCCGCAGCACAATCGACCAGATGGCCGTCCGCGTCGCGCTGCAATGCTCCGAGGCTGATGCCCAGTTGATCTTGAACAAGGACAACGTCGGCGCCCGGCTCCTCACGCGGCCGGGGGAGGCGATTTACAACGACGCCAACGGCCTCGCCGAGGGGAACGACCTGTTCCAAGTGGTGTGGCTGTCGGACGACAAGCGCGAGAAGACCCTGTCTGACCTGCGCATCAAGGCCGACAACCTGGGGTTGGAGGCCGTCACCCCACTGGTGTTCGAGGGCAACTCGGCCGCCGACGTGCTCAAGAACACGCGCCTGCGGGAACTCCTCGATTCGCCGGCGTATCCGCCTGAGACGAAGTCTGTCTCCCTGTGGCTCGGGGACGCCATCGCCATCAAAGACCCGACGGCCGCGACGTTCCGGCCGCTGAACGGCCAAAACCTGCTGTTGATCGGCCAGGACGAGGCATTGGCCGTGCAACTGATGTCGATGGGCCTGCTCAGCCTCGGGCTGCAATACGCCCCGGCCGCGGCCAAGTTCTTCGTCTTCGACGGCACCCCGGACGACGCGGCCACGGCCGGCACGCTCGGCCGCATCGCCAACGCCCTGCCCCACGACACCCAGATGATCGACCGCAACAACCTTCCCCCGGCGCTGGCCGCCTTGGGCACGGAGGTGACGGTCCGCCAGAAGGGGGAGAGTACGGACCGGACGCCGTGCTTCCTGTTCGTCAACGGCATCCAGTGGTTCCGCGAACTGCGGAAGGAAGAAGACTTCGGCTTCGGCCGCCGCGGCGGCGAGCGCACGGTGAGCGCCGCCGAGAACCTGCTGACCATCCTGCGGGACGGCCCGCTCGTCCACGTCCACACGGTCCTGTGGGCCGACACGCCGGCCAACCTCGGCCGCAGTATCGACCGCGGCGGCCAGCGCGAGTTCGGCCAGCGCGTCCTCTTCCAGATGAGCGCCAACGACTCCAGCACCCTGATCGACACCCCCGCCGCCGCCCGCCTCGGCAAGAACCGCGCCTTGTACACCACCGAAGAAATGCCCTACCCCGAAAAGTTCCGGCCCTACGGCCTGCCGTCGCGGGACTGGCTGCAAGTAGTCCGGAACATTTTGGCGAAGCGGAGTTGATGCGAGATCGCGTTGACATAATCCAAGTGAATGGCCCATCGTCGTTGTTCGCTCCTCGACCGAGCGGATTTCCCACGGGCGACGGCAGATGCACTTTAAGCCTGAAGGTCAGCGATTACTGAGAAAGCTCATGACGAATATTGCCAAAGCACTGGTAGAATCGATGCGGAGCATTATCGCTGCCGATCCATTGACTTATTTCCCCGAGCTTTACACAGATTACAAGTACATTAATAACAATGACAGGATTTGCCATCCGAAAACGATCAAACTCATCAGGCAGGCGGCCTCAAGACTGAATGGAATAACTCCTTCGACGAACGAGACGGTTCTTTTCAAGGCTAAAATGGCTTCTTGGCGCCCTGATGTGATTCTTAGTGACAGTCAGGGCAAATACTTGCTTGTGGTAGAGTATGAAAGCCTCTGCTCCAGTGACTCTCGCATAATACAAAAGGATATTTACGGCTATGAGAAATGGACTGCAGGACTAAAGGCGCCTGTCCCTTTGCTTATCATTTCAACGATGCCAAATTATAGTGCCCCAAAGCATAAACTACTCTCCAGTACAGGCTTTAACTTGGGACTGGGCGATTTTCTCTCTGAAATTAAACGCAATCCTTTAGTATTCTGGTACGGCTATTATCGCCGATGGGCAGAGCACCGCATTGCCAATTTGCCAGTCTCTTTCGCCAATTTCAGCGGCAATACCCTTGAGTACTTCGAGAAGTGGCCTGCTGAAAGCATGGCATACGAGCCAAAATTTGACGATGGATCGTGTTGGGGCATGGTGGGAAAAGGCAAAAACCGCGTGCCGAAATGGCCTGCCACCCAAGAAGTGTTCAAAATTCGCACTGATTACAAGAAAGCGCTCTGGGAGACACACGACACTACAAATTTGAAAAATCTGCTGCACGAATACCGTGAGAAAGAGCAAGTGGCTTGGGGTGAAGATCGGTGGGGCGATGAAGCTGATGTGTTTTTCTACCATGATGTCGAGCACGTCCAGAATCGCGAGGAGGCCTGCAAGCGCATCGAGAGGGTTCAGTGGAACAGATATTGAGGGTATCTGTGCTCAGTCGAAAGCGCAACGCCCTGACTCAGTCAACAGTGTAGCTCGTACGGGATTAATAATGATTCGTTTCTCATGCCCAACCTGCGGCAAAAAGATTGTTGCTCCCAATGATAGCGCGGGGAAAAGAGGGTCGTGCGCTTGTGGTCACAAATTGACGGTCCCAACAACCGTGGTCGCGTCGGTCCCCACTTCGGGCCACCTGACCACACAAAATAAACCCCCACAACCAAGTAAAGATCCAAGATTTTTCATTGGTTTCGGATTGGTTTTCGCGTCAGTCTTGCTTCATTTTGCAACATGCTATTGGGGCACCGAGAACCTAAATAATAAACCACCGCTCGTCACTCTTCAAGAGGGAGTGGTAGTCGACAAATCTGAACTAGAGCATGAAAAATTTCTAAAAAATTTAATGGATAGAAGTGAAGAGGAATCAAAAAAACTTCTTGAAGAATTTAACAAACTGTCAAAGGAAAGCAAAAGCGCAGCAGATTCGAGGGCCATTCTGCGATATATTCATATTGAAATTGATTCTCAAAGCCGATTGAAATTGAGTCTACTAGATAAGCAGTCTGATTCTCGAATGCGCGCTTACGGAAGATTTGGCCTATACTCACGCGGGGCACGTGACAGCGGAATGATTATTGGAGTAGTCGGCGCTTCGATCTTTCTTATTAGTGGTGCCTTCATGATTGTATGGGGATATACCGGAAACAAAAATTCAGGCGTGAACCTAACCAACACAGTCAAACAGCGTGATAGCCGCCCTCCCCTGCCACCAGAATAGATGATCCATGATCGCCACCTAGTAGCCAATGCTGATATAAGGCCAACAGATCCTCAGTGCTCTTGGACAGCGATATGCCTATCAAATCCCCGAGATTCGGTGATTGCCAGGCCTACTGCTTTGCGTGGGTATGAGGGGCTCAGACCGATTACATGGGCACAAGAACACGCAGAACTGTGGACATGACGCTCATTCAAGTCAACTCCACTCATAATCGCCATCACAACCGAATAATTCCCCCATTACCCGCCCGCTATCCCGAACCGCTCGGATTGCCAAGAATTCGCCAAATCGGTCGCGCGCAATGGCAGAGTGGCTGGCAGACCTTCACAATTGGCTAATCCAACCGCATTAACTTCCACGCCAAGGCCAGGCACCCGGCCCCGAACAGGACCAAGACGACGCACGCCCGGCCGACGATCAGAGTGTTCGGTTCCGGGTTAATCAGCAGTTGCTGGTAGGCGTCCAAGGCCCAGGCGTGCGGAGTGATGTGGCTGACCATCCGCATCGTTTCCGGCATCAGTTCCCGCGGCATCATTGAGCCGCCGATGCCGGCCAGCACCAGCACGGTCAGCGTGCCGTAGACGGCCACTTGCGTTTCCGTCTTGGCCAGGCTGGCGATCAGCAAGGACAGGCCGGTGGCGGCGACGGCCGTAGCGGCGATCACGGCCAGCATTAACGCGGGCTTCGACCCCCAACTCATGCCGAAGATCAGCCAGCCGGCGGACATCAGGAAGAGGCCCTGGAACAGGGCGATGACGAGGGCCGGGATGCACTTGCCGGCCAGCAACTCGGCCCGCGTCACCGGGGCGGCCCGCAGGCGCACCAGCGTCCCCTGCCGGCGTTCGGCGACGAACTGCCAGCCGACCGTCAGCACGAGGAAGAACGCGAACGTCACCGCGTACCCGGGAACCAGTACCTGGAAGCGGATGTCCCCGCGGTTCGGGATGGCGCTCTCCGGCTGGTACGCGGACACGTTGTCGCCCGCGGGATCTTTCGCCTGGTTCTTGGTCAACCCGGCCCACGTCTTCGCCTTGAAGTTGTAGTTGCTGAAGATGTCCTGGATCTGGTCCTGCACCTTCGGGCCGACTTCCTTGCGGATCGTCGGCGTCATCATGTCCCCGAGGGAAATGTCGCTCCCCATGCGGCCCAGGAACTCCTCGTCCTGGAACACCTTCTTCAGGATCGCCTGAAACTTCGGCGTCAGCGGCTTAAACGTCAGCGCCGCGAAGGAGCCGAGGTCTTTTTCCAGCATCTTCTGGAACTGCGGGTCGGCGAACATCTTCGCCAGCATCTTGTTCATCACCGGGTCGAGTTCTTTAAGGGCCGGCGTCGGGACCGGCTTCACCTTGTCGAGGTGGCCGGTCAGCGACTCCATGAACGCCTCGTCGCCGACGCGCTCGAACGCCTTGCCGATCATCCACGGGATGACGACGCGGAAGAGCGTCACCTGCGCCACCTGCTCGATGATGGACGCGGCGGCCGTCTGCATCGGGTCCTTCAGCACGCGCAGGCCGACTTCCTCCGGGTTGATGCCGTCGCGGTACAGCGGGTTGAGCGGCTCGGGCGTGGACCGGGTGAGGAAGGAGCAGCGGTCCATCTTCTCGCTGAAGTCCTCCCCGAAGACGAGGACGGCCGAGCGGTCGCTGTTGCGGATGAGGGTTTCCGCCTCGGCCAGCGTCGGGATGAGTTCGATGCGGATGTCGGCCGCGCCGGCGAGGTCGTTGAGGACGACTTCGCTCCACGGCCGGCCGGGGAAGTCGCGGGGCACGCTCGTCTTGCCGCTGTCGAGGTTGACCACGGAAATGCGGAGCCGGTCGTCCGGCTTCTGGCCGAAGCCGCGGCCGACGGCGAGGCTCAGGACGGCCACGAACACGATGGGCATGGCCAGCAGGATGACCGCCGAGCGGTAGTCCCGCTGCAGTTGCCGGAGGTCTTTTCGGGCCAGCGTCCAGACGGCCATCGGCGCCCCGGTCAGGAGGATTGGGATTCGCCGGGATTCTCCGGCACGAGGACGGCCCGCAATTTGCGCAGCGCCCGCAGGTACCGCATCGACGCGGCGGCTTCCGTGAGGCCAAGACTGGACGCAACGTCCTGGTTGGACAGTTGCTCGTGGTGCCGCATCAGGATAATGTCGCGGTCGTCGTCGTTAAGTTCGGTGAGCGCGGCGTTCAAGCGGCGTTGCAGTTCCGCGTGCAGGGCCGCCGAGGCGGGTGTGTGTTCGCCGTCGATGAGTTGGGCGGCCAGTTGCACGGACGACTCGTCCGACCACGCGGGTTTGTGGATGGCCTGCTCGCGGTCGATGCTGCGCCGCTGGGCTTGCCTGTGCCGGCGGTGCGTGTCGATGATGCGGTCTTGCGCGAGGTGCCGCAGCCACAGATGGAAGGGCATGACGGGCGACTTCAAGTATTCGATCAGCCGCTGGTTGGCTTCCAGCAGCACGTCCTGAACGATGTCGCTGGCGTCCACGCGGCGCGCCAGCACCGGGTCGAGCCGCAGGCCGACGACTTGCCGCAGCGGCTCCCGGAACTCGCCGAGGAGTTGGTCCACCGCCTGCGGGGTTCCGGCCCGCGCGTCGTCGAGCAGTTTTTTCGTCTGGTCGTTGGTCGGCCACATGAAGGAAGTATAGGGAGAGGCCGCCCGGCGTCACGAAACGGGAATCAGCGCCGGCCGCGGGAATTCGTACCCGAGGACGCTGCCGTGCCGCCGGCACAGTTGCAGGAAGTTGAAGTTCAGGAACGCCAGTTTCGCCGGGTCGGCCCCGCCCTTCAAATAGTTCTTGGCCAAGACGGCCATGTGGGCGTCGTAGTTCTTCTTGCTGCCGGAATGCACCTCGCACCGCCCGCCCAGCCGGCGAAAGTCGCCGTCGAAGGCCGGGGAGATGTGGAATAGTTCGTGAAAGATCGTCACCAACTTGTCGCCGTAGGGTCGGTCTAAAAAACGCGGGAGGCAGAACGACATCAGGTACAGCAAGTCGCGGGACTCAAAGCGAAATTGTTGCACTTGGTAAAGCCGGCCGCGCTTCCGCGAGACGAACTTCCCCCCCTCGAACCGCAACGGCGTCACGCGGGCGATCAGGCCGGTGCGCTCGCTGGTGCGTGCCCGCACCATGCCGATCATCATGCGGTTCAGGTCGATGTGGGCGAAGTCTGGACAGTGCTGCTTGATGTCGAGAACCACGGTTTCAATGGCCGCGGACAGATTGAACGGTTCGCCCGGTCGGCCGGTGTCCACGTCCGGCGGGATGTCGGGCACTGGCCGTTTAAGCATCGCCGGCGACGGCCGCAACGCGAGCCTCGGCGGCGGGCAGCTTGCTCCCCACTGGATTAGCGTCGGAATCGGGCGGGCGTTGCTCACGGCGATTTCGGCGCCGGCGTCTTCCCGACCGCTTCGGCCACGATGTCGGCGATCTGCCGCCGCAAGGCCGTGACTTGCGCCTTCTCAGAAATTTGAAGCCGACTCGCGAGGATGATGACGGCAGTTTGACTGGGGCGATCAACCCATAGCGAAGTGCCGGTGAAGCCGGTGTGGCCGAAGCCGTCCCGCTTGCCGAAAAGGGTGCCGCGCGGCGCGCTGTACGCCGTGTCCACGTCCCACCCGCGCGACCGCGCCCCGCCCGGAACGGTGAGCGGTTCGGTCATCGCCGCCACGCTCTTCTCACTCAGGAATGGCTTGCCGGCGTGCTTCCCGCCGTTCAAAAGCATCTTCGCGTAGATGGCCATGTCGTCGGCCGTCGAGAACAACCCGGCGTGTCCGGCGACGCCGCCCAACACCGAGGCCCGCGGGTCGTGGACGCGGCCTTGCAACCATTCGTCCCCAACCTTGGCCGTGGGGACGGCACGAGCTTGCAATTCCTTGGACGGGAGAAAGCCCGAGTCCTTCATGCCGAGCGGCTCGAAAATATTCTTGCTGGTGAATGCGTCCAGCGACTCGCCGGTAATCTTCTCGACCACGACGCCAAGCGTGATGAAGCCCACGTCGCTGTATTTGAACTTCTCGCCGGGCGGTTGCTCAAGCTTCAGGGCGGCAATCCGTTTCAACGCCTCGGCCTTCCCCATGCGGTAATCGGCCACGGCATTGTCGGCCAGCAATCCGCTGGTGTGCACGAGAAGTTGTTCGACTGTCACCTTCTCTTTGCCGTTGGCGGCGAACTCCGGCCAGTGCTTGGCGACCGGGTCGGCAAAGGCGATTTTGCCGCGCTCGTGCAAAAGCATGATTGCAGTCGCGGTGGCGACCGGCTTGGTGAGCGAGGCCATGTCGAAGACGCCGTCCACGGCCATCGGTTTCGGCCCGGGCGAGAGTTGACCGTTGCCGAACACCGTTCGGTAAACGACCTCATCGCCGTGAAACACTAACACCACCGCCCCCGGACAATCGCCTTTTTTGACGGCCGCTTGGACGGCGTCCGCGATGCGATCCAGTTTCGCCGCGTCCAACTTTTCCGCGGCCTTCGCCGGGAGGGCGAGGGCGACCGTCGCCAGAATCAGTGAGCGTGCCGTCATGTGCCCCCGCATTTCAACAGCCAATGAAACAGGACAACTCGCTGCCCGTCCGGGTCCGTGAACACGACCCGACGATAACCCTCGCGACTGGTCTTCTCCGGTTCGACCGGAATAATCCCGGCCGCCGCGAGGCGTACTATCGTCTGCTCGAAACGTGGCGTTTCCAGAACCAACGTCGTTGACCCCGGCACGCAGTCGCCGCCCTTGACGGCGATCCGCGCCGGCGGGGCGTCGAACAGGGCGAATTCATTCGGCTCATCGACCATCATCGCCTTTTGGCCGAGAAATGCCTCGTGCCACGCGAGGGATGCTTTCCAGTCCCGCGCCCGCACTTCCACCATGTGCAGGTTCACGACCGCTGTTCGGCCATTTTTTTCTCTTCTTCCAATTGCGGCATGATGACTTTCGTGGCAACGATGCCGAAGCCGATCAGCCCGACCAGCACCATGACGGCGAGAACGACTTTCCCTTTGAAGGAGTACATGTTGAACAGGCTCAACATGATTTGCAGGGCGAGGCCCACACCGACGACCGCCCCCGTGCCGGCGATGGCGATGGCGAAGTAGGGGCCGACCCCTTCCAGGCGGGCCAGCCACCAGCAGGAGATGTCGGCCACCTGAGCGATCAAAACCAGCGGCGCCAAGATGCACTTCACGGTCTTCGGGTAGCTGGAAAAGGCGAAGATCAGCCCGGTGAGCGTCCACAGCGCGGCGAAGGACAATAAGTGAGCGTGAGTGGATTGTGTGAGCGAGTCGATCGGCAACTGCCTCGCCTTGGCCTGCTTAAATGGGTCCACGCTCTTGGGCACGGGCTTGTCCGCGTTCTTCGGCAGTTGCGGGGCGAGCGTGCGGTATTGTTGCGTGACGATCTTCCCGACGGCCTCCACCGGCAAGGGGAAGGCGTCGTCGTTGTACGTCACTTCCGGGGCGCCGGCGTCGATCCACGCAATCACCGCCTTCAATTCCGCTTCCCGCTCTTTCTCGATGCGCGCCAAGTCGGCCGGCTTAATTTCTTTCCAACCCTCGGACTTCTTGAAGAACGCGTCGACCATGTTGGACTTGTTGAATTTTTCCCGGTTGCCGCTCAACACGAAGTGCATTTGCCCCTTCGGGTATGGGACCGTCTTCTCAAAGTATTTTTGAATGCCGGCGTACGAGTCCAACGGCTTGTCGTCCTTCTCGCCGTCCGGGCCGTGACAAACGACGCAGCGGTCGTTGATGATCGACTTAATCTTGACGCCCGTGACTTTCGGGGCGTCCGGGTTGAGCGGGGGCCGCGATTCAGGCATCACGGCGATGGTCTCGTCCCGCTCGATGGGCGGCCACGGCTGGCCGGAGAAGCGATTGACCAGCGCCGTCACGCCCGGCAGAGGGTCGCCGCCGGAAGAATGCTTGAAGTGGATTTGGGCCATGCCCCAAAAGTAGCCGAGGCCGACGGTAATGAGGAACACCGTCAGGACGAGTTTGACCGGCAGGGGCAGATTCCGCA
>JAYUGD010000910.1:0-3662 GCA_043767785.1 Zavarzinella sp.
AAGGGGGCCGGGGGGTTAGGTTGCCTTTCGCTCTGCCTCACCGCTTCATCAACGCCTCGTCCAAGTTCAACAACACGTTCGCCACCACCGTATACGCCGCCGCATCAACCACATCCACGTCCGGCGGCAGCGGCCCCAGCGGCATCGTCGCCATCTGCGTCGCCTTCGGCTTATCCTTGGCGTAGCCGGCGTGCGTTTCGGTCAACAGCCGTTCCAGCCGGGCCAACTCTTGGTCGGTCGCCGGGCGGGTGAGCGTCTGGCGGAAGCCGAAGGCGATTCGGTCTTTCGCCGTCGGCCCGGTCGCCAGCATCTTGCGGGCGAGGCTCTGGGCGGCTTCCACGTAGACGGCGTCGTTGAGCGTCACCAAGGCTTGCAAGGGGGTGTTGGTCTTGGGCCGGCGCACGGTGCAGATGTCGCGGTTGGGGGCGTCGAAGGTGGACATCGACGGGTAGGGGTTCGTGCGGCGCCATTCGGTGTAGAGGCCGCGGCGGTACTTGTCTTCGCCGTCGCTGGTCTTCCAGTCGATGGAACTGCCGAACGCGGCGTTGAGGCCGGACACGGGTTGATTTGGTCGCACGGACGGGCCGTACATTTTGGGACTCAACAAGCCGGCGGCGAACAGGCTCTGGTCGCGGACCATCTCGGCCGTCAACCGCAGGCGCGGGCCGCGGGAGAGCCAGCGGTTGTCGGAGTCTTTTTCCAGCACGTCGGGCAGCACCTTGGAGTCTTGGCGGTATGCGGCCGACATGACGAGGAGTTTCAGGAACGCCTTCATGTCCCAGTTCAGGCGGACCAGTTCCGTGGCCAGAAAGTCGAGCAGTTCGGGGTGCGTGGGGAGTTCGCCTTGGATGCCGAACTCCTCGCCGGTGCGGACGAGGCCGAGGCCGAAGAGTTGGTCCCAGTAGCGGTTGACGATCACGCGGGCCGTCATCGGGTTGTCCGGGGAGACGAGCCACTTGGCCAGTGCGAGCCGGTCCTTCGGGGCGTCCTTGGGCAGTTCGCCGAAGACGGCGGGGATGCCTTCCGTCACGTCGTCGCCGAGGTCTTGGTAGTTGCCGCGGTGTTGCAGCTTCGTCTTGCGGCGGGCGGCCCCGGCGAGTTCCTTCATGATCGGGACCGTCACCGGCTTCTGGTCGGCGAGCAATTTCGCGAGTTCGACTTTACGGGTCCGCTCCTTGGCCAGTTCGGGGGCCACCGTGGTCACGTAATAATCCGTCAGGGCGGCCGTTTGTTCTGGAGGGCGCTTGGCGGCCGGGACGGCGAGGGCCGAGACGACGGCCGCGGGCAGTTTCACGACTTCGCTGATGCGCGGCTCGGCCGTGGCGCTGAGTCGGAACAGGCCGATCAGGTGGTTCGGGTGCGGGGAGTTTTGTTCCAGCGTCACCCGCAGCGTGGCCCCCGGCGGGACATCCACGGGGTTTCGCAGCAACAGGGTCAGCGTGTGAGGCTTGCCGAGGCCGCCGCCGATGGCCCAGCCGGTCGGCTTCTTGCTGGCCGGGTCGGCCAGCGAGGCGGCCGAGAACATCGGCTGTTCGTGGTCGGCGAACGCGGCGGCGATGGGCAGCACGCGCTCGCCGTTGGTCTCCAAGGTGATCGACGGCATCGGCGCCGGGCGTTCCCCGGAGTTCCAGACTTCCTTGCGGGCGTCGTCCAACACCGTCACCCGGTAGCCGGCGATGCGGGCTTCCACGCCGCTGCCCGTGCGGTTCCAGAGGGTGATCTTGTCGATGGGTTGGGCGGATTGCAGATCGACTTCCCACCACGGGCTATCCTCCGACTTCGTGTGCGTGACGGACTTCTTGGCGAAGTCCCCGTCCGTCTTGCCGTCGATGGCCAAGTTGGCCGGGCCGTCGTAGTCCGTGCTGCTCTGCGTCGCCTTGCCCTTCAAAGCCACGTTGGCCGCGCCGCTGAACACTTGCACTTCGGCCAAGTGCAGGTACTTCGCCGGGCCGGGCAGTGAGACGCGGACGAACCGGCCCTTGAGCGGGGTGTTCCCCGGCGGAACCAGTTTGGCCGAGACGCCGGTGAGGGCGAAGTTCCCGTCGGCGAGGCCGGGGCCGTTGCCGGGGAGTTTCGGGTCGGTCATCACGTCCAGTTTCAGGCCGGCGATTTGCTTGTCTGTCGTCGTGAAGTCCACCGTGTAGGTGTCCATGATCGCCGACTTCTCGACGAACACGGACCCGTCCGGTCGCACCACCATCGACAGGCCCGCCTTCGACTTCGTCGCCGTCGGCTTCAACCCGGTCCACGCGGGATTCGTGGGCAAGCCCGCTTCCCACTTGGCCAAGCCGGCCATCATCGCGGGGGACGGCTTCTTGAACTTCGCGTCCAACTCGGCGAGTTCGGCCTGCCAGGCGTCGCGCTGCTTTTGCTGCTCCGGCGTCATGATGCGGTGCAGGGGGCTTTCGTCGGTGCGGTCGGCGTCCTCGGTGTTGTTGAGGATGGCGAACAGGCCGAAGTATTCCTTCTGCGTGATCGGGTCGTACTTGTGCGTGTGGCACTGGGCGCAGGCGATGCTGGTGCCCATCCACGTCGTCAGCGTCGTGTTGACGCGGTCCACGACGGCGACGTTGCGGAACTCCTCGTCGCTGGTGCCGCCTTCGTTGTTCGTCATCGTGTTGCGGTGGAACGCGGTGGCGATGAGGTCTTCGTCCGTGGGCTTCGGCAGCAGGTCGCCGGCCAGTTGCTCGATGGTGAAGCGGTCAAACGGCTTGTTTTTGTTGAACGACTTGATGACGTAGTCGCGATAAGCCCAGATGGTCCGCAGCGGGTCGTCGGCGTAGCCGGCCGAGTCCGCGTAACGGGCGAGGTCGAGCCAGAGGCGCGCCCAGTGTTCGCCGTAGCTCTCCTTGGCCAGCATGCGGTCCACGTAGCGTTCGTAGGCGCCGGGGGCCGGGTCTTTCGCGAAGGCGTCGGCCTCGGCGACCGTCGGCGGCAACCCCGTGAGGTCAAGCGCGACGCGGCGGGCGAGGGCGTAACGGTCCGCTTCGTTGGCCGGCTTGAAGCCAAGTTGTTCCAGTTTGGCCAGCACATAGCGGTCCACGGGGGTCTGCACCCAAGCCGTGTTCTTGACCGGGGGCAACTCGCCGCGCTTCGGCGGCACGTAGGCCCAGTGCTTCTCGAAGGCGGCCCCTTCCTTCACCCATTGCGTCAGCAGGGCGATCTCGCCTGGCGTTAGTTTCTTGCCGGTCTTCGGCGGCGGCATCACCGTGCCGGGCTTGGTCGCGGACACCCGGCTGACGAGTGAACTCGCTTCCGGCTTGCCGGGGACGATGGCGAAGTGGTCGTCGAGCTTGGCCCGCGACCCGGCTTCCGTATCGAGCCGGAAGTCAGCCTTGCGCTCCTTCTCGTCCGGCCCGTGGCAGAAGTAGCAGTTGTTCGAGAGGATCGGCCGGATGTCCCGGTTGAAGTCGACCGGGGCGGCCGACGCCGAGGTGGCGCAGGCCCAAAGCCCGAGGATGCCGGGGAGAAGCGACTTGCTGCGGATCATTGGCACACGCGGTAACGGGCGAGAAGGGCGGGAAGGAGGTCCCCGCCGCGGCAGGCAGTTAAGGGTACTATATCCGGCCCGTTCGCCGAACGCGAGGGGGAAGTTGGGGGCGAGAGGCGAAAAGGCAACCTAACCCCCCGGCCCCCTTCCCGAGGACGGGAAGGGGGAGCAA
>JAYUGD010000911.1:0-3660 GCA_043767785.1 Zavarzinella sp.
CGCAAAATGGCCAGTCTGGTCAACGTGCGGAACTCCAGCCAATGGGACACCTACTGGAACGCCGTTTGAACCATGCCACCAGAATCGGCGGATACACCCTTCGTGGCAAAGCGGGGCGTTTCGATTTGACCGCCCCGGAACCGGATCGTATCTTGCCGCCCGCCGCCAAAAGGGCCCGCCGGAAAGAATCGTCGGAATTGTGTTGACGACGCCTTTTCGGGCATGGTAACTTCTCATCTACCGTTCAATTCGGACTCGACTCTCACCAAGATATTCGCCCGTGTCCCTTCTCTCCCGATTTCTATCAGCCCGGTTGCGCGCCCCGAAGGCCAAGCCCGCGGCGCGGCGGCGGCTCCTCTTGGAGACCTTGGAGGCCCGCGAGGTGCCGGCCGGTGATTTGCTGCTCCGGGCCTTCCGCGACCAGAACGCGAACGGCGCGTGGGACGCCGGGGAGGCCGGCGTGGCCGGGGTCGTGGTCACGGCCAACGATTATTCGCAGCCGGCGCTCGCCCCGCTCACCAGCGGCGCGGACGGGACGGCGACAACCGCCGTGTCGGGCAGCATGTACATGTACTACGCCACCTTCCCGGCCGGGTACACGGCCCCCGGCGGCATGCTCATGGCATCGGGGATGTTCACCGTCCCGGCCGACGGGGCGTACACGCTGATCATTCCCTTGACCGGGGCCGGCGGCACGCCGCCGCCGCTGACACCGCCAGCGCCGCCGCCGATCATGCCGCCGCCGACGGGCGGGGGCGGGTCGTCGCTTGGCACGGCGGCCGTCGCCGCGGACGCCGACCGCGTCTACGCGGGCGAGGCCGTGACGTTCGACCTGTGGTTCACGGCCGAGCCGGCGGTCGAGTACGCCGGCGTGCAGTGGGACTTCCATTACGACGGCCTGACGTTCACGCCCGACGCGGCGGCCGCGGGGCTGAGCGTCGGACACACGTTCGCCGACCTCGGCTCGGTCACGGTGGCCGCGCGCGGCATGACGGCCGCCGGCGTCCCGGAGGTCGCGTGGACGACGGTCACCGTCCGCCACCCGGCCCCCAAGCTGACGGCCCCGGCCGACTTCTCCGTGACGGCGGGCGACACGCCGACTCTGACCGTGACGGCCGACACCGGAACCCCGGCCGTGCCGATTACCAAGGTGGAGTGGTGGGTCAGCTACGACGGCGAGGACTACGAACTCGACTCGGACCTGACGACACTGACCCCCGCCTATCATTTTGACACGTTCGGCGAATATGACTTTTGGGTGACGGCCACCGACGCCAACGACGAGACGGGGGAGGCGTGGTTCCACGTCAAGGCCGACGAGCCGACGCCGACGGCCGGCGTCACGGTGTCCGGCCCGATCAATGAAGGGCAGGCGGTCACGTTCACGGTCCACGAACTCGACCCGGACGATTTCGACTCCGTGAGCGTCTACGCGGACTGGACCGGCGGCGGCGAATTTGACCTCGTGCCGGCCGACGAGTGGGCGGGCAACGCCTACTTCAACGGCGTCGCCACCTTCCAACACACCTACGACGACGGGACGGCGGACGGCGTTTACCCGGCGAAAATTCGGGTGGAGAACGAGTCGGGCGAATCGACTGTCTACCCGGTGAGCGTCTCCGTCGCGAACGTCGACCCGGCGGCCACGCTGACGGCCGGCCACTTGGTCACGGACGCGGCCCGGTCCGGCCAGACGGTGTGGGCCATGTTCAACAGCGGCCCGATCGAGTTCAAGGACATCGTCGAGCCGTCCGCGGCGGACAAGGCGAAGCTGACGTACCACTTCATCGTCAACCAAGACAGCCCGGACGGGTTCCAAGACGGGCCGGTCATCGACACGCCGGACCCGTGGGTCAAATTGCCGGGGGCCGACCCGAAAATCGCCTACCGGCCGGGGGCCATTTACCAAGTGGAAGGGTGGGTGACGGACAAGGACGGGGGAACGTCCACGCACCAGCGGTTCAACCTCGTGATGGAAGGGGAGGGGGACACGACCCCGAGCGGCAGCGGCGCGGTGTCCAGCCCGGTCTACGGGACGATGCCGATTCAGGGCCAAGCCCTGCCGGACGGGTACAATCGGTACGGCTACGCCCCGGAAATTCACACGGGCCTCGGTGTGGGCCAGCAGTTAACCGTCGATTTGAAGTTGGACCGCTGGGGGCTGGAGCGGGTCGCGCACGGGGCGACGGTCAAGTACGTCTTCAACATCATGGAGGAACACTTCGGCACCTTCGGCACGACGTACACGCCCCGCGGGCCGTACGAACAAACGGGCGGCGTGTTCGCCGTCCCCTTCGTGTACCCGGAGGACTACCGGGTGACGGTGACCGGCGGGTTCCAAGTGGCCGAGAACGGACTGGCGTTGGGGTCTCACACCTACTACCAGGTGGTGGCCGTCACGCCGGAGACTCACGACTGGATCGACGAGATGGCCGAGTTGGTGACGGCCGTGGGCCAGATGGCCCAACAGTTCGGCAGCCGGGCCAACGACCTGAAGAACGCCGTCCTGAACAACGCCGGCCAGTTGTTGGCGACCTTGGCGGCCGGGGTGGAGGGGGCGGCGAATCAATTCTTTAATGAACTGAAAGACCCGGCGGTCTTGGGCAAGGAATTGTTTACGTGGATCGCCGGGGCGGCGGCGTCGCAACTCCAACTCAGCAAATTCGACTTAACGACCACGGCCGGGCTGCAAGCGTTCTTGCTGAACTACGCCGGGCTGACGTGGGAACACGTGCAGGACGTGCTGCTGCAAGAACTGGGGGCGGGGAACGTGGCGGCGGTGGAAAAGGTGGCCGAGTGGGTCAAGAATTACGACATGACCGACCCGAACGCGATCATCAATTTCCTGCGCGACAACGCGAGTAAGATCGCGGGCCTCGACCCGGCCGACTTGGTCGACAGTCTGGTGGGGAAGGCGACGGCCGAGATCGGGGTGGCGGTCGCCAAGGCGGTCCCGCAACTGATCGCCAAGTTCGTGCCGGGGGCCGGGCAGATCTTGACGGCCGTCCGCGGCTTGCAGTGGCTGGCGGCCAATCGGTCGCAGTTGCAAGACCTGTTCAACATTCTGGTGAACGACGGCATCACGGCCCTGACGACGTTCGACGCGGCGGGGGTGCAGAGCGCCCTGTACCGGGGACTGAAGGCGTCCATCCAGCCGGCCCTGTCGTTCCTGGCGGGCCAGGTCGGGCTGGCGCACCTGCCGCAGGACGTGCAGAAGGTGGTGTCGTACGTCCCGCGGAAGGTGGACAAGGCCCTGCGGGACGCCATCGACGGCGTGGCCGGGAGCTTGCGCGGCGGGACGAAGAGCGGCAAGTCGGACAGCCTGCTGGGCGGGCGCCTGCCGAAGGAGTTCGCGTACGCGGGCAAGACGTACGAGCTGTGGGAGACGAAGGAAAGCGAGAAGGTGTTCGTTAAGGTCGGGGTCAAGGGGGCCGGCCAGCCGATCGTCTTGAAGGACAAGGACTTCGCCGTCAGCGCCAAGGCGCACTTCGGGGCGGTGGACGGGAAGGCCAAGGGCCTCGCCGGCGCCGCCAAGAAGCCGGCGGCCGGCCAGCCGCCGGCCGCGAACGCCTTCGCCCAGATGGCGCAGGTCCAGAAGGACTTGGCGGCGGCCGAAGACCAGCTCATCACCGACATGAAGGCCGGTAAGTGTACGGCACT
>JAYUGD010000912.1:0-3658 GCA_043767785.1 Zavarzinella sp.
TCCCCCTCTCCGCTTCGGAGAGGGGGCCGGGGGGTGAGGTTGCCTTTGCGTGGCTACACGTTTACCACCAACACCGGCCGGCAGAAAGCCCCGGTGTGGCCTTTGAGATTGATCGGCAGCGCCATGAACAGGCACGGCGTCGGGGCGGCGAACGCTTCGGGCGTGAAGCGGAGTTCTTCCACGACCCAGACGTTATTCGAGAGCAATACGGTGTGGGTTTCCGGGTTCACCGGGTCGTGGATGCCGCCGATGGAGTAGTGGTCGATCCCCACGCCGCGGATGCCGGCGGCCACCAGCCACGCGGCCCCGGCGGGCGTCAGGACCGGGGACTCGTACAGCCACTCTTGCGTCTTGGCCCGCTTGTCGCCCCAACCGGTGCAGAGCAGGACGATCTCGTCCCGCTCCAAACCGGGCAGAGCCTTCTCCAACATGGCCGGCGTGATGCCGGCGTTGGCGGCGATGCCGCGCAGGTCCGCGATGCGGGCCATGCCAGTGAAGCGGTCTAGCGGGATGTCGTCCAAGCTGGCGCCGCCGGCGATCTTGTGCAGCGGGGCATCCACATGCGAGCCGGTGTGGTTGGTGAGCATCAACATTTCCACACGCCAGCCGGACTCCGGGTGGTCCGTCTTGAGGACGGACGACACCGCCGGGTCGAGCGGACAGTTCGGACTGCCGTGGTAGACCGGCTGGGAGAGGTCGATCAGTTTCATTTTGGTCACTTCTTCCGCAAGTCCACGATCTCGGTCGCGAAGCCGGTCATCTTATTGTCTTGCAGCGTCATCTCGCCGGTCTTCGGGCCGAAGCGGAAGCCGACGCGCTTGGCCGGGTCACGCTTCTCGCGCAGCTCATTGCGGATGAAGGTGAGGTTTTCGGTCTCGCCCTCCACGTCCACGGCAATGCCCTCGGGGCCGCCGGTGTCTTCGATGATGTTGCTCTCCACCGTGTTGCGGTGGCCGGCGAACGCCTTGCCGCGCTCGGCCCGGAACAGCAGGCCGACGCGGCCGCTGCGCTTCACGCTGTTGGAGACGATCAGGTTGTCCGTGTCGCGGTGGCCGACGGAAATGCCGACGCGGCAGTCCTCGATGATGTTCCGCTCGGCCAAGCCGTGCTTGACGCCCCAGCAGAAGAACAGGCCGATCTCGTTGTTCTTCAGCACGTTGCCGCGCATGACGGGCCGCTGCGACCCGGAGCCGGGGTGCAGGCCCAGGCCGGCGTGGTCGTGGCTGTGGCATTCTTCCACGCGCACGTCGTGGCAAATCTGCCAACTGATGCCGTCGCCGTTGTTGTTGCGGGCCGTCACGCGCCGGATCGTCACGTCGCGGCAATCTTGCAGGAAGATGCAGCCGGCGTAGTTGCCGTCGAGGTTTTCGTTGTTCGCCTTGTTGCCGTCGATGACCAAATTTTCGATGTGCAGGCCGTGCGTCAACTCACTCGTGACGAGCGGGAACAGTGTGGCCGCGTAGGCGTCCCCCATGAGCCAGGCGTTCTCGCGCAGTCCCTTGTCCAGCTTGAAGCGGTTGCCCGACTGGGCCACGAGGGTCCGCTTGATGACGGTCTGCCCGCCGGTGTGCGGGTTCTTGGCCCGCAGGCAAATGCCGTCGCCGACGGCGAAGCCCTTGGCGTCCGCGACGGTGATTTCCTGGTCGAACCAGTCCGAGTCCAAGACCAGTTTGCTCTTGGCCATCGGCTCCTTTACCAGAATCGTCTCCGGCCCACTGCCGACCAGACGCACGCCGCTGTTGAGAACCACGGAGTTCCGCAACTTGTACGTCCCCTCCAGCAGCTTCACCGTGCCGCCGCCGTACCGCGTGACGTAATCGACGGCCGCCTGAATCGCCTTCTCGTCCGTGCCGACGATCTGCCCCTTCTTGGGGCCGACCAGCACGGACATCTTCTCGTCCCAATCCGGCTCGACGGCCACGTCCCCCGCGGTCGCCCGCGGGTCTTTGACCGCCGGCCGCTCGGCGGCTTCCGCTTCATGATTGGAAATGGCCGAGAGGGCCAGCGCCCCGCCGGCCGCTCCGAAGAACAAACGGCGATTGAGTTCGTGACCGGACGAGTCGGGCATGGTACGATCCTGGGTGAAGGTTCAGCGTGTCTTGTTAGCCGCGACGCGGAGGCTTTGCGCAGCGGAGCGCGTCCCAAGTCATCAAGCCGCCGCCGAACGTCGCGGACATTGGTGACAGTCGTCGGACGCGCTCCGCTGCGCAAAGCCTCCGCGTCGCGGCTAACAAGACATAACAACCGCTTCCCCATCAGATTCCACGGAGGTTCGCGTGTCAACCATTTCCCGCCGAGAATTTCTCGCGGCCACGGCCGTCGCCGGTGTCGCCGGGGCCGTTCGGGCCGACGCCCCTAAGCTCACGGTCGCCACATTCGCGGTGGAAGTGACGCCGCCCATCGGGCACCCGTGCATGGGGGGCGGCATTGCGCCGGTGAAGGAGATTATCGACCCGCTGTATGCCTTCGGCGTCGTGATCCGCGGGCTGGAAAAGCCGGTGGTGATCGTCGCCGTCGATTGGTGCGAAATCCGCAACGACGCCTACGACCGCTGGCGGGAAGCGATTGCCGAAGCCGTCGGGACGACGCGGGAGCGCGTGATGGTCTCCGCGCTGCACCAGCACGACACGCCCATCGCGGACCTGACGGCTCAGAAGTTCCTCGAAGCCGCCAAGGCCAAGGGGGCGATCTGCGATCTGGCGTTCCACGAGAAGACCGTGACGCGCGTGGCCGCCGCCGCCAAGGCGTGTCTGGAAAAGTCCCGCCCACTGACGCACATTGGCATCGGCCAAGCGGAGGTGAAAGAGGTGGCGTCCAATCGCCGGTACTTGGACGAGGCCGGCGTGCCGCGCTACAACCGGCTGAGCGCGACCCGCGACCCGAAAGTCCGGGCCGGGGAAATCGGCACGATTGACCCGATGTTGAAGACCCTCAGCCTGTGGGACGGCGACACGCCGCTGGTCGCCTTCAACGCCTACGCCACGCACCCGATGAGCTTTTACGGCAAGGGCGGCAGCACCGCGGACTTCGTGGGCATGGCCCGCCGGTTGCGGCAGAGCGACGACCCGAAAACGCTGCAACTCTACGTCTCCGGGTGCAGCGGCAACGTGACGGCCGGCAAGTTCAACGACGGCTCCCCGGACAACCGCCCCGTACTGGCCAAGAAAATTCACGCCGCCATGAAGGCCGCGTGGGAGAACACCAAGCGCCAGCCGATCACGGAATGTACCTTCAAGACGGTGCCGTTGAAACTGGAAGCCCGCAGCCAACCGGCGTTCGCGGAAGCGGAGTTGAAGAAGCAAATCGCCGAGAATCCCAAGCCCTTCGGCCAGTGCCTCGCGGCCCTCGGCCTGAGCTGGCTCAAGCGCGTGACCGCCGGCCAACCCGTGGACGTGTGCTGCCTCGACTTCGGCGCCGCCGCGTATCTATTGATGCCGGCCGAGTCTTACGTCGAGTACCAACTGATGGCCCAACAGGCCCGGCCCAAAGATTTCGTGTTGGTCGCCGGCTACGGCGAAAGCGGCCCCGGCTACATCCCCATCGAGCGGGCGTGGAAGGAGAACGACGGCAACCTGACCGACTGGTGCTGGGTCAACCCCGGCAGCGAAGCGCTGATGCGAACGGCGATTGGGAAAGCGTTGGGAAAATAAAACCAATT
>JAYUGD010000913.1:0-3654 GCA_043767785.1 Zavarzinella sp.
CCGCCGCGGAGAGGGGGTTCGGGGGTGAGGTTGCCTTTGCGGCTCGCCCGAATTGGGTTGCAGTCTCGCTCCGCTCCGATAACACCACGTCGCGCCGTCCCCTCACTGCTTCGGCTCCTTCTTCGGCGCCGGCGCCGCCCCTCCCTTGTACTCCAAGAGGAACTTGCGGCGCTGGTCGGCGAAGGCCCGGAGCGGGAATTCTTGGGCGCGGAACGTCGTGCCTGTCACCTCGTCGGCCGTCGTCTTCTCGAAGGCCTCGAAGGATTCCAACTTCCGCGTGTCGGCCTTCACCTCGGCCTCGATCAGTTTGCGGTAAGCGGCGACCACCGGGCCGAGCTTTTTCCAGTCCAGCGAATCGGTGGCGATCTGCCGGACATCTTCCAGATACTTCGCCTTCAACGCGGGGACGGCCAGCACCTTGCTCCGGAGCGGCT
Organism: Zavarzinella sp.; assembly: GCA_043767785.1. Classification (GTDB taxonomy): domain Bacteria; phylum Planctomycetota; class Planctomycetia; order Gemmatales; family Gemmataceae; genus Zavarzinella. Next base: position 435 of record JAYUGD010000913.1, read on the forward strand.
TGCGAGTATCCGTGAGGGCGACCAACGGGTCAAGCGTAACACCCCCGGCTCCGCCGCCCATGCCGGGAGGCCCGCCGCCGGGGCCGCCGGGGAATCCGCCACCGGGACCGAAGCCGCCGGGGAAACCGCCGCCCATCGGGCCGGCTTCGCGCAGTTGCTTCCACTGCTTGCGTTGGGCTTCGGTGAACAACTTGTCGAGCTTCGCTTCCGTGTCTTTTTGCAATTCGTCGAGCGACGTGCGCTGGTCGGCGGTCAGTTGCAGTTGGTCGCGGACGAAGGCCGGGACCACGTCGCCCGGCGGGGGGAATCGCATGGCGCCGCCCGGCCGGCCGCCGCCCGGCCCGCCACCGCCAGCGCCCGGCCCCGTCGCCGGGTGGAAGGCCTCGTTCATGTCGTGCGGGACGACGTGGAACTTCTTTTTCTCGTCCAAGTAAATGCTGTAATCGCTGGCCCGGACCCAGTAGCCATCGCCGTTGATGAGGGCCACGTCCAGCGCGAGGAACCACAGCAGGCCGTCCACGTCCATGATGTCACGCAGGGCCGCCTCCAACTTCTCGAGCGGGGTTTCGGCCAGCACTTTGCACAAGTTGATGAGCGCCTTCCAGTCCTTCTCATCGTCCTTGGACTTGATCTCGAAGCGTCGCTTGTAGTCGGCGATGTTGTCGCCGCTGTACTCCAGCCCGCCCCCGCCGCCGGGGCTGCCGCGGACCTTCCAGCGGGCGCCCTTCGTGCTGTTGAAGAACTCCTTGGTGAAGTCCTTGTTGAATTGCTGGGCGCTGACGTACACGCCCCAACTCTCGCCGTTCACGACGACTTTGACGAAGTTGGCCTTCGGCGTGGGGATGTACTGCCGGGCGACGTGGGAGTACAGCACGGAACTCATGAACGTCGGGTCTTCGTGCGAGTTCAGCAGGTTGAGCGTCTTGTACCCGTAGAGCTTTTGCTTCTCGTCCGCCATGTCCACGGCCAGGTTGAACGACCGCTTGCCCCCGGCCGACACCATGCCGTAGGACGACATGCCGCGGAAGTGGACGCCGACGTTGGGGTACTTCTTGCCGTCCACGGTGAGGGTGGCCGGCACGTCCACGTCGGTCCCGTGGAAGTCTTCGAGTTCGCTCTCCCAATCCTTGTTTTCAAAGTCGAGGAAGAGCGTGCGCAGGACGGCCGGCTCGTAGAGCTTGGCGTCCGGGTACACCTTCGCGTCGGCGATCGCGACCTTCGGGCCGGGCTTCGTCGGCTCTTGGTTCCCGCCCTTGCCGAAGCCCCCCTTGGGCCGGAATCCGCCGCCGCCCTTGGCCGTCTCGCGGGCGGCCTTGCGCTCCTCGGCGTTCAGCCAGCCGTCGCCGTTCTTGTCGAAGTCTTTGACGATCTTGCGCTGCTCCCCGCCCATCGGGCCGAAGCCGCCTTTGCCGCCGGGGCCGCCGAAGTCTTTCTTGCCCTCGGGGCCGGGTTGGCCGAGGCCGTCCGGCGGGGCGGCCAGTAATAGAACGCCCAATCCCACGGCCGTCAGGGCCGCCCATCGTCTCTTGTTCATGGTTCCACTCGCGGAGGTGCGGAGGTGTCGCAGCCAAGACAGATCGTCTACTGGCGATGAGAATACCCTATTCCTGAATTGATGAGGAAACGATGTGGAATGGTGAAAATGGCTGGCCCATACTCTCACGGTCCTCTCATCGCGGCTCGGGTAGGCTGTCCGGTCAATCCCCACGTCTTTTGGAGACACCCTCATGATGAATCACTGGCGGGCCGCCGCGCTGCTCGGCGGCGTGGCGCTGACACTCCCGGCGCTCGGCGCCGACTGGCCGCAGTTCCGTGGGCCGAACGGCAGCGGCGTCGTCGATGCCGGGACGCTCCCGGCCGCGTGGGCGTCGGACAAGAACGTGAAGTGGAAGGTCGATGTGCCGGGCGTCGGCTGGTCGTGCCCGGTCGTGGTCGGGGACAAGGTGTTTGTCACCACGGCCGTGTCGGAGAATCAGAATAAGCCCCGCGGCGGCGGTGGGGGCGGCGGTGGGGGCGGCGGTGGGGGCGGTTTCGGCAAGGGCCGCGGCGCGCCAGACAAGGTCTTCCAGTTCCAGTTGATCTGCCTCGACTTGGCGACCGGCGCGCAAAAATGGAAAGAGACGCTGATCGACGCCAAGCCGAAGATCCCGACGCACGGCTCGAACACCTACGCCTCGGAAACGCCGGTGACGGACGGCGAGCGCGTCTACGCCTACTTCGGGATGCACGGCCTGTTCTGCTACGACTTGGCCGGCAAGCAACTCTGGAAAAAAGACCTCGGCACGTTTCCCATGATGGCCGGGTGGGGCACGGCCAGTTCTCCCGTGCTGGACGGCGACCGCCTGTTCATCCAATGTGACAACGACGAGAAGTCCTTCATCGTGGCCCTCGACAAGAAAGACGGCCACGAACTCTGGCGTGAGCCGCGCACCGAACGCTCGACGTGGTGTACGCCACTCGTGTGGAAGAACGGCAAGCGCACGGAGATCGTCGCCATCGGCAGCAAGGTCCGCTCGTACAACCCGGCCGACGGCAAGACGCTTTGGGAACTGAGCATCGGCGGCGGCCAGTGTTCCGTCTCCCCGGTGGCGGACGGCGACATGCTGTTCGTCGGGGCCGGCGGCCGCGGCGGCGGAATGGGCGGCGGCCGGCCGGCCGGCGGCGCTCCTCCCGGCGGCGGGCGGCCGGGCGGCGGGATGGGCGGCGAAGGCGGCGGAAATCTCTTCGCCGTGAAGGCCGGCGCCAGCGGGGACATCACCCCGAAGACGGGCGAGACGAGCAGCGCCGGCGTCGCGTGGGTGGCCGCCAAGGCCGGCCTCGGCATGGCCTCGCCGCTGGCGTACAAGGGCCACGTCTACGTGTTCGAGCGCAACGGCGGCCTCGTCAGTTGCTTCGACGAGAAGACCGGCAAGCCCGCGTATTCCAAGGAGCGCATTTCCGGGGCGAAAGCCTTCTGGGCCTCTCCGTATGCCAACGATGGCAAAGTCTTCGCCACCGACGAAGAGGGCACCACGTTCGTCCTGGAAGCCGGCCCGAAGTTCAACCTGCTGGGCCAAAACAGCCTGAAGGGCATGTTCTGGACGACGCCGGCGGCGGCCGGGGAGTCGGTGTTGCTGCGGAGTACGGACTCGCTGTTCTGCGTGAAGAAGTGAGCCGCCGCCGCGAAAGGCAACCTCACCCCCCGGCCCCCTCTCCGAAGCGGAGAGGGGGAGCAAGTGGG
>JAYUGD010000914.1:0-1167 GCA_043767785.1 Zavarzinella sp.
CTTGGCCAACCGCTGCCGGCACCGGATCACCGTGCCGAACCCGCCGGCCCCGATGATGGCGATGGGTTCGTACCGGTTCAACGGGAACGGGGAAAACCGGGCCGGGTCCAACTCGGCGGCCCGCACCAGCGCCGAGAGGGCGTCGGCCCACTGCTCCTGTTCGCAGGCGTCCCGGTATGTCTTGAACTCGGACTCGGCCTCGGCCGCCCGGTCCGTCGCGGCCCGCGCGGCCGCTTGGTGGGCCGCTTGGGCGTCCCCGAACATCCCGCCGGCCGCCAGCGCGTCCCCGAGCTTTGACCAGTCGGCCGACCCGAGCAACCCCGGCGGCAGTTTCCGGAGTTCGTCTCGCCATTGCCGCAGTTGGGCCAACTCGCGCTCGTTGGTGACACTCACCTTGAGCGGGTCGGTGGCCCGCGTCGCCACGTCAAACTTGCCGATGAACTGATCGAGTTTCCCTCGGATGTCGTCCAGCTTCACGCCTGTGCCGGCGAACCCGGCATCCACCTTGTTGCCGAGAGCGGCAAACGATTTCTCCAAGGCGTCGAACAACACGTCAAGTTGGTCGAGGATTCCGGCCGTGCGGTGGTCCAGCAGGTTAAGACCTTGCTCCTGCCGCTCGCTGATCCGCCGCAAATAATCGAACGATAACCCGTGGGCGAGTTCGGCGTTGGTCTCGATTTCGCGGCGGAAGAAGAAGGCGAAGGCGGCGGCCAAGAGTGGCGTGCCGCCGGGCGGGGCAGCTGTCAGCAACGCGGCCAAGTGGGGAGCATCGACCCGAATGGCTTCGCTCGTCTCCCGCACGGCTTGATGGGCGGCGACCGTCAATTTGGACGGGTCGCCGTGCCGTTCCATTGAGGCGGCTCGGCGGGCCAGTTCGGCGGCCGGAATGGTGGCGACGGCGAAGCGGCCGGCTTTCCGCAGTCGGCTCCATTCTTTCGTCGCCTCCTCGCGGTTGGCGGCGCGGGTGTTTTCCAACCCGGTCGGCGTTTGGTCAAGAAACTTCTTGATCTGGTCGCGGACGCCCTTCACGTCGGCGTCGCGGAATACGTCGCGTACACGGTCGAACAGGCCGTCGCCGGCCAAGGCCAAGCCGACGGCTTCCCACGCCCGGTCGTTCGCCTTGGCCAACGCCTTCGGCAGCGCTTGGCTGTGGTCGGTCAACCGCTT
>JAYUGD010000915.1:0-3647 GCA_043767785.1 Zavarzinella sp.
CCCTCTCCGCCGCGGAGAGGGGGCCGGGGGGTGAGGTTGCCTTTTACTTGGGTCCGTTCCACACCCGCGCCGCGCCTTCGCGGCCGACGGTGAGCAACGAGAAGTCGGTGCGGAAGGCGGTCAGCAAGATCGTGTCCGCGTGGCCGGGGAGGGCGGCGCGCTCTTGGCCGGTCTCGGGGTCCCACAGGCGCACGACGCGGTCGGCGCCGCCGCTGGCGAGGGTGCGGCCGTCCTTCGTGAACGCCAGGCTGCGCACGGGGTCGTTGATGATGTTCATGGACGTGCGCATGGTCAGCCGCAGGGCCGCAGGGATTTGGTCCGGGTTTTCGGGCGGCGCGTCCGGCCGCGGGCCGACGTCCCACACTTTCACTTCCCCGCGGTAGTCGGCGGTGGCCAAGGTCCACTTGCCCGTCGTGTCGCCCGGCTCGACGGCGAGCGCCGTCACCGGGCTGAAGTGGACCATTGGCACCGTCGTCAGCCAGGCGCCGGTCTCGCCGTCCCACACTTGCAGGAAGCGGCCGCCGGCCGAGATGAGTTTCTTGCCGTCGCCGCTGAAGCACAGCAGATTGGGCCGGGCCATGACCGCCACGACGCCGGCCGACAACTTATTGGTGCGGAAGTCGAACCACTTCAACTGCCCGCCCTCGGCGGCGACGGCCATGCGCGGGCCGCGGATGGCGACCGCGACCGCGCCGGCCCCGACGAGCCGCACCGGCTTCGGCTCGCCGTCCCGCAGATGCCAGAACAGCAGCGTGTCGTCCTCCGCGCCGACGGCGACGGTCTCGCCGTCTTCGCTGAGGGCGACGCACCGGGCGGCGCCTTCCAGCCCGCGCAACAGGCGGTCCGGCTCGGCCTTCAGCGGCACGTTGGCCGGCCCGAGCTTCCACACCTTCACGTCGTTGTTCTTGCCGACCACCGCCAGCGTCGAGCCGTCCGCGCTGACGGCGGCGCCCGCCAGCGGGGCCTTCGCCTCCAAGTCGGTCACTTCCTCGCGCTGGCTGGCGAAATCCCACAAGCGGACGACGCCGTCCAGCCCGCCGCTGACGACGGAGTTGCCGTCCCCCGCGAAGCTGACGCCGGCCACCTGCTTTTCCGGCTCCGTGCGGCGGTCGTCCGGCCCGACGGCGGGGAGCAAATCGCGCCGGGACCGCGGCCGGAACACCGCGCGCTCCCGCAATTCGGAGATGTCCCACACGCGCACCGTGCCGTCCCGCCCGCCGCTGGCGAGTCGCTTGCCGTCCGGGGCGAAGGCCAAGCCGTTGATGTCGCCGGTGTGCCCGCGCAGGCGGCCGGCCTCTTTTTGGATCAGCGGCCGGTAGACCTGGATGACCGGGTCGTCCTCGGAGTCGGCGGTGGCCGCGAGGAGTTCGCCGTCCGCCGACGCCGCCAAGGACTTGACGGCTTTCGGGAACTTGAACAGCGTGGGCGCGGCCTTCTTCTCTTCGTCCGGTTCCCAGTGGCGGACGGCGCCGTCTTGCCCGCCGCTAAACAGCCCGGCGACCGACCACGCGAGCGACCACACCGGCCCCGTGTGCCCGGCGAGCGTGCGCTCCAACTTCGGCAGCGGCCGCGGCTTGCCGGCAACGGGGGCGGGCACGGTCCACAACAGGATTTTGCCGTCGGCCCCGGCCGAGGCGAGGCGGTTGCCGCTCGGCTCGAACACGATGGCCTTCACGGGGTCGGTGTGGGCCGTCAGCGTGGCGTACGGCTTCAACACTTCCGGCTGGTCCGGCCGGCGCACGGGGAGTTCCCAAAACCGCACGGTGTTGTCGTCCCCGCAGGTGGCGACCGTCCGGCCGTCCGGCGAGAAGACGGCCCCGCACACGGTAAATTTGTGGCCGGCCAAGACCCAGAGCGGCTTGCGCGCCGCCACGTCCCACACGCGGGCCGTCTCGTCCCAACTCGCGGAGACGACCAGCGACCCGTCGGCCGAGTGATTGACGCGCGTGACCGGCGACTCGCGCGGCTCGGCCCGGTGGACGCCGATCACGTGTTCGACCACGCGGCACTGGGCCTTGAGCATGCGCCACGTGAAGTCGCGCAATTCTTCCGGGCACCGGCGGGCGTCCTCGATCATGCGCAGCGCGCGCTGCGGGTCGCGGTCCGCGAGGGCCGCCGCCTTGAACAGTTGCAGGGCGTACACGCCGCGCTCGGCCTCGCGCCGCTTCTTCTCGGCCTCCACGCGGGCTTCGTCCGCGAGCGCCTTTTGCTTCTGCGCCTCGACGCGCTCGGCGTCGGCCTTCCCCTTCTCGGCCACGGCGCGGCTCTCGGCTTGGCGGGCGGTGTCGGCGTTGTTCTCTTCCCGGTCGGCGGCGGCTCGCAGTTGAAAGTTGAAGTAGATGCTGACGGCGAGCAGGCCGAGCAGCGCGAGCGAACTCGTGACGGCCAGCACCGTCCCGGCCGGGTGGCGGTGCATCCACTTGGCCAGCCGTTCCCGCCGGCCGACTGGGCGGGCGATGACCGGCTCGTTGCTCAGGAATCGCCGCAAATCGTCCGCGAGGTGGCCGGCCGTGGCGTACCGCTTGCGCGGGTCTTTTTGCAGGCACTTCAGGCAGATGTTTTCGAGGTCGCGCGGGCACTTGGCCCGCAGCTTGGACGGCGGCACTGGGTCGTCGGCCATCACTTGCAGCAGCGTGTCCATCGCCGTCTCGCCGCGGAACGGCGGCCGGCCCGTCAGCAGTTCGTACAGGATGGTCCCGAGGGCGTAAATGTCCGCGGGCGGGCCGATGTCGCGGTTCTTGCCAGCCGCCTGCTCCGGGGCGATGTAGCTCGGCGTGCCGACGACGGCGCCGGTGCGCGTCGGCCCGGCGTACCCCGCCCCGTCGTCCGAGTCCGACGAGTCCCGCTCGAACCGCTTGGCCAGGCCGAAGTCCGTCAGCTTCAACATCGCCGGCTCGGCGTCGCTGGCCTTGGCCACCTTCTCCGTCAGCAGGATGTTGGCGGGCTTTAAGTCGCGGTGGACGATGCCGCGCGAGTGGGCGAAGTGCATCGTCCGCGCCAAGGCTTCCACGATTCGGGCCGCCGGCTTCGCGGGCCACGGCAAGCCGTCCAGCGCCGCCGCCAGCGTGCCGCCGCCGACGTATTCGAAGACGAGGTACGGCCGGCCGTCTACCTCCCCGATCTCGAAAATGTGGACGATACCGGGGTGCTGCAGCGCGGCGACGGCCTTCGCCTCGGTCATGAACCGATTCCGCTCGGACACGCTGGCGTGGTCCCCGCTGAGGATCATCTTCAGCGCGACTTGCCGGTTCAGGTCGTGCTGCGTGGCGAGGTACACCACGCCCATGCCGCCGCGGCCCAGCTCCCGCTCGATCTCGTACCCCGGCACCGCGTCCCGCACCACGTCTGGAATCGGCGTCAACTGGTCCCGGCCGTGGACGAGGTCCCCCGTGAGCGTGAGGTTCCCGTGCAAGTCCCGCTCCGGGACGAAGTCTTCCGTCGCGTCCGCCGGCGCGGTCGGCTCGACCAACGTGTGGTCCGACGGCGCCGCGGGAAGCGGCGGGCGAATGTCCAGCGTCGGCTCGTCGGGTTCGGTCATGGGGGTATTGTCGGAAATGGGGCGGGGGGATGGAAGGTTAGAGCAGAGTTCGGGCGGGTGTAGTCGTTTTCGCGCGGGCGCCGGCCGTTTACCTCACCCCCTAGCCCCC
>JAYUGD010000916.1:0-1166 GCA_043767785.1 Zavarzinella sp.
GGCGTGATGCGGTACAGGCCGAGGTTGCCTTGGTCACTGGCGATGAGACGGCCCTTGTTGTCGAACGTGATGTTGACCCACGAGCCGAACTTGTCTTTCGGCACGGTGAACAACTTCTCGACTTGGAAGCCGGGCTTCACGTAAAACGGGGCCGAGCCGGCGGCGGCCGTCTGCTCCTCGAACACCTTGTTCCACGGGCCGACGCCGTACAGGCCGATCTTGCGGGCCGGGGTTGGCCCGTCATTCTTCGGCTCGGCGTCATTCTTCGGCTCACCGTCCGTCTTCGGTTCGGCGGTCTTTTTCGGGGCCGGGTCTTTCTTCCCTGGCGCTTTCGGGCCGGGGGTCGCTTCCCACTTCTCGTCCGAGATCACGTAGGTCTTGGCGCCCTTGGCGTCGGTGAGTTCCAATTGGAAGAGGAACCCGGCCTTGGCCCCCTCGTTGGTGACGGCGGCCGACAGGGTGTTGACGCCGGCCTTCACGAACTCGGAAATGTCCTTGACGACCGGCTCCTGCCAGGCCATGCAGCGGGCGACGATGGTCGCGTCGTTGATCTTGACGATCGCCGCGTTGTCGCACGTCGCCCGCAGGATCGCCTTGGCGCCGGCCGGGGCGGTGAACGTCGTCGTCAGCGTGTAATCTCGGCCGTCGTCGGCGCCCCAAATCCAGAAGGGCTTGGTCCCCCCGAACGCCGCGACTTCCGGCGCCGTCGGCTCCGGCTTCACGTCCGGCAAGCCGCTGCCGACGGTGGGCACGAACTTCGGGGCCTGCGTGACGATCACCGGCTTGGGCGGCGCCGCCGGCTCTTTCTTGGGGTCGGCCTTCGGGTCCGGCTTCGTCTTGGGGTCGGCGGCCTTTTCGACGCCCGTCTTGGGGTCGGCCTTCTTCGGGGCCGGGTCGTCGGCCAACGCGAGGGAGCCGTAGAGGAAGCCGAGGGCCAGAGAGCCGGCGGCGAGCAATCGCATCATGGGGTGAGAATCCTTGCGCGTAGGTTGGAAAGTCAGGTTATGGAATTAGGGCCGGCCGCTTACCTCACCCCCCGGCCCCCTCTCCGAAGCGGAGAGGGGGAGAAAGTGGGCGAACGCTGTCTGTCTGTAGGGCGAGCGTCTTGCTTGCTCGTATCGTTCGGGCAAGCGAGGCACTCGCCCTACATTCCGCGCCTGGTTCCC
>JAYUGD010000917.1:0-3647 GCA_043767785.1 Zavarzinella sp.
CGGGGGATTGACATCCCCCGCTCGCCTGGCGATTTTCCCGACGCACCCGCCAACGACTCTCCTTCGTAGAACAATCCCGCCGGCCCACCGTCCGAGGCGAAGGAGTGTCATGCGTCTCTTGTGCCCGTTCTGCCAACAAGTTCTTACGCTGCCGGACGACCAAGCCGGGAAGGCCGTCAACTGCCCCAAGTGCAGTCAAGCGTTCCAAGCCCCGCAGCCGTACATCCCGTTGGCCACCGACCCGCCGGCTCAGACGCCGGCCGCCGCGGCGCCGGCGTTAACGCACGGGCCGCACGGGCCGCCGTTGCGGACGCAGGAGGTGGACATCACGCCGATGTCGTCGGCCCCGTCGTTCGACAACTTGCCGCGCCTCCCCGGCGTGCCGGCGGGGCCGGGCACGTTCCGCGGCCTCACGCTGCGGCCCGAGGTGTTGGCGTGGGTGCCGGCCGTCGCCCTCACGGTCGCGCTGCTCCTGACGTTCTTCCGCTGGGCCGGGGCGTACCCGGCCGGCTACCCCGCGTACACGCAGACCGCGTGGGGGGCCTTGTTCGCCGGCTTCACCAGCGACTCGGTGGCCCAAGACGAGATGAAGTTGGAAGGCAAGATTCAGGAGAAGATCAAGTCGAACTGGTGGCTGCTGTTCTACTTCCCGCTGCTGCTCGCCGGCGTCGCCGTCGCGTGGGCCGGCCCCGTCATCGCGGGGTTGAAGATCAAGCTGCCCGGCTTCGCCCAGAAGTTGTGGCCGTACCGCCCGGCGCTGGTGGCCGTGTTCGCCGTGTTCACGCTGTTGCTCCTCTCGGTGCAATGGGCGAACGGCTTCGGCATTGAGCGGGCGATCCGGGACCTCACGGAAGCCGAGCACGCGGAGTCCAAGGCGGCCGCCAACACCCCGGAGAAGATGCAGCGCTGGGAGATGAAAGCCTCCGCGGACGCGGCCGCCTTGCAGGTGCAAACCACGACGTGGCTGCGGCTCGCGTGGCTGGCGCATTTCATCGCCGCCCTGGCCGTGGGCCTGGAGGCCGTCACCGCCCTGCGCGGCGACCGGCCGCCGCTCCGCGTGGGCGTGATTTCGTGAGGGATGGCTTTTCGGCGGCGTACACTGGCCTGACGGGCGTTTGGCAAGAGGAAGGCGTGTGATGGCGCGCGGCGAAAGTTCAGACTCGGAGGCGCCCAAAGCTCCAGCCGGCCTGTTCGCCGGATTGGCGACGTCGACTTTCACCATTTCGGCCGCCAAGTCAGACGGCTTCTGGGCGCCGCCGATGAACGACCCTGGGGCGCGGTCCACGCGCCGCGTCTGCGTCTGGGAGAAGTGGTCGTCGCCGGCCGAGTCCACCGTGAAGCTGAACGCGCCGTCGACGTGTTGCGCGTCCCCGCGGTGGCGTGCCGCTCCTCCTGCCGCTCGGTGAACGCCTCGGCGACGGCCGTCGTCCCGCCCGGCCGGAACCTCAGGTCACGCTCAAGCCGGCCGTGTCGGTGGCCGAACTGAAGGCGCCGCGAGGGTTCATGATCCCGGCGGCGGTGAGGTCGAGCGCCTTGCCGGCGGAACTGGTTGTCTGATCCCAGGCCCGGAACGTGATGGTGGCCGTGCCGGGGGAGCCGTTCATCGGCACATATCGGATCTTGTCCGTCGCGCGCAGCAGCCGCGCGACGGTTTCGGCTGGCTCGCCGAAGTTTACAAACGTCAAACCGTTGTTGAGCGAGTATTGCCAGCGCCCGCCCGGAGTGGTTGTCAACCCGGTGACGGCGATTCCCTGCCGCGTGCCGACGCCGAAATCCTGCGCCGAGTTGCCAAGCAGGGCCGTGATCGTTGTGATGAAAACCTTCGCCGACGGGGTCGGCCCGAGCGTGCCCGCGGCCGGTGTCAGCACGGGAGCGTCGTTGACACGGACCCGGGCCACTTGGGACCGCGCGCTAAATGCGGTCGTCCTCCCCGTGGCGACGATGCGATTCGGCAAGCCGGGATTCCCGCTCGTCTGGTCCCACGCCCGGTAGGTGATGGCCGGCAACACACTGGCCGATGAGATCAGCGTGTATCCGCTGTTCGGAAGAAAGCGAAGCAGATCGCTTTCGTCGAGGAGCACTGCCCTGCCGGACGAAACCACGCCGAAGCCGGATGCGGTCGTGCCGAAACTGGTCCAGCCGACGCCGCCATTGGTCGAGAACTGCCACTGGCCGTTGCCCGTCCCGGAGACGGCGATGATGGCGATGCCCTTGAGCGCTCCGACATCGACATCGCTGATGAACGTGCCGGCCAGACTTCCGACCGTGATGCCGGCCGGGTTGGCGTTGTTCACCTGAACGGCGGGCAACAACGGAGCGCCCCTCGCCAGCACGGGCGCGTCGTTGACCGGATTGACGGTGATGCCGGCCGTTTCCTGATCCACGCTGAAGGCGGTGTTTCCGCCGGTCCCGGTGGCGGTGATGTCGAACACCCCGCCGGCCCTGCCCATCTTGCGGTCCCAAGCGTGGTAGGCAATGCTTGACGCGCCGTTGAAATCCTTCGCCGGGATGAAGCGGATGCGGTCGCCGGCTCGGAGCAGGCGGGCCGCCGATTCGGAAACCGGGCCGAAGTTCCCGAAGGTGCGACCGCCGTTGAGCGAGTACTGCCAGATGCCGCCGCCGCCCAAGCCGATGACGGCCATTCCCTCGAGCGGTTTTACATCGAGCGGATCGGTCACCGAATCGCGGAGGATGGTCGCCACCGCAACACTGGCGGAGGCACGGTCTTCATTGGTCGCCGTCAGTGTCGGGTTGCCGGAGGTGTCGAGAAGTGGCGCGTGGTTCGGCAACACGGCCCCCCGCTCGAAAGCCCCGATGTCCACGAACCCGGGGCGGAATCCGCCGCGTTGATCGAAGGGGAGATAAACCGCGGTGTTGCCGTCATGCGCCGTTGCCGTGGTGCCGCCGGCGCCGCGGATCACCGTGAGGTTGTTGCCCGAGGCGCCCGTGACAAGCATCTGTTCGCCGCCGATCTCGATCGGCGTCGGGACCAAGGTGGTGCCGACAGGAACCGCGCCGCCAACCAAGGTCAACGTCGTGGCAGTGGCATCCATGCCGACGGCAAGGGCAGCGATGCTCCCCCCGGCGTTGATGGCCGGACTGGCGGACAAAAGGGCCATGGTCTGGGTTGGCCCGCCATAGTTGCCCAGCGCCGCCAGCCCGGGATTGCCGCCGATAAGGTTATGCCCGCCCGCGGATAGATCGGTGTAGGCGTAGACCTGCTGCTCACGGTCGGTCGGGGGGAATTCGACACGCGGGCCTCCGCCGGTGGCGGTATTGCCGGCAAGAATCGTGTTCCGCACGATGCCCACTCGGTAAAGGCCGCCGCCACTACCGCCTATGTAATTGGAGAAGGCGTTGGTAAAGGCCTGAGCAGAATTGCCGGTGATGGTGCAGTTGATCACGGTGGCCTTGCCATAGATGCCACCACCGTTGCCGTATTGATACCCGTACTGACCGGAGGCAGCGGAATTCCCGTACAACGTCGAGTTAATTACGGTCGCCGTGCCCGAGTACGCGAAGATACCTCCACCGTTTCCCTCCGCCAATCCGCCGCTTGCGTCTGCTGAGTTGCCGGACAGCGTACAACCGGTCACCGTGAGTGTCCCCGCCTGGTGGAAGATCCCGCCGCCGCGTCCTGCCGAGTT
>JAYUGD010000918.1:0-10026 GCA_043767785.1 Zavarzinella sp.
GTCAGTTGTTCGATTTTGGCGAACGCTTCGATCATCGGCAAACGGGCGCCGTTCTCCCAGTTGGCAACGGCGGTGTGCGACACATCTAGCTGACGGGCAAGAAGAGACCTGGTCCATCCTTCCGGGGGCTGCGCCTCACGCCACTGGCGCAGAGGATTATTTTCCTGCCACGTCGCAACGGGATCTTCGGTGAGTTTATGACGTCGGGGCACGACGACCTCGGCAGTTGACGTTCGAACTGTGACATCCATCACAAAGCCGTTCGTCGAGACAAAGAGCGGAATGGTTTGAGTTACAATGTAGCGCGTGATTCATCATATGCAACACTTGATTCATTTTTTTTCTGACATTATGATGACAATTGTGGCCAGGCAAAAACGACGCGTGGTGTAAGGCGTTGGACCAGTAAATCGAAGGGAATGAGAGGTGAAAAAACGGGCCCGTAGTCCTTGAGCATTCGCCAAAACAACGGTGGTGCCGACTTGGTTCACCCGAGGCTGGGGCTTGGCCGGACGGGTTTCCGGCCGCATCGCGGCGAGGTTGAAAAGCACAGCTCAGCCCTCTCGACAATTTGCGTCCCCACACGCTAAGAAACGGGAAATCCGTCGCGTCCGACCCCTGTAATCAGCGTGATCGGTCCGGCGATGTTTCCACGCATTCAGGCCACATAAATGGAGTCGCTCCCGGCGTCCACCGGTTCCCCGTGGCCACGGAGCCGGTAGCCGTCCCCTTTATTCGTCGTGACGATCAGCCGGTCGATCTCCGGAATGTGCCTCGTCTTGATGCGACTCTTGAGTTTCTGGCAGAAGGTGGCCTCCTCCGTTTCATCCGTGCCGCCCGAATTGCGGAGAACCTCTCGCTTGATGTCGGCGTAGGACACAAAATGATCAAGATCGTTCGCCAGGCACACGACAAAGAAGTATTCCTTGCTCCCAACCGGCACCTCGCCGATCCGTGTCCGTCCGACCCAAAGAACACCCGTGCGAGCGTCGAACCGGACGCTGCCTTGCGACCTTAGAAAGCGTTCTAGTTCCTTCATCGCGAGGAACCCGTCCTCGGACAAGATTTCCAGCAACGAGAGACATCGCCCTTCGGACGTTCCAATGTCGGCGGGCAATGAGCGGCCAAACAATACGAGCGTGTTCCGGTACGCCCGCAGTCGCAACTTCTCGGGTTCCGAGAGATCCATCGGGAACCTGTAGAAAAATTCAAGGGGTCCGTCCGGCGTCAGCCGCGTCCCCAATTGCCAGAGCGTCGGTCCCACCGGACGGAGTTCTCCGCGGCACGACAAGTCCCGGCCGAGCCACCCGAGGAACGCTTCGCGGTCGAAGCCCCAGAGCATCATGTTTTGCGGCTCGACCAGGCTCCGGCAGCGGTGACAGAGGCACTGCTTTCCAAGTCGGTATGGAACGCCGTCCTCGCACTCAGGGCATGACGGCGTGGGGTTCGCCGACGGCTCGCGGTCAATGAAGCCCTGTGCCTGCCAAGACCGCACGGCGTCCCCGTGCGGCCCGTCGAAATCCTCCGCGCCGACGCACGCCGGGTGCGGCCCGTCGAGCAGGCCGACGAGGAACTCAAGACTACGCATGCAGGAGGCGCCATCGGACGAGGCAGCGGCGGAAGCGGTCGCCGAGCGGCGTTTGATTCAGGTTGCACCGGTCCGGCCAGAGCCGGATCGAAAAATTCTTGCTCCGACAGTCGAGCCGCAACCGCACTTCCAACTCGGCGTGGCAGACTCGCAGGGTTTCGAGGATGTCTTCCGTGCCGACATGCTTGCAGAGAAGTTCCTCGATGGCGCCGGGGGCGTCGGTCGCCCGCGTTTCAAGTTTCACCATCCGACCGGCCAAGGAAGCCGGGTAGCGCAGGTGGAGCGTCTTGACCCGGATCGCCTCCATGTCCGGTGCGTCCGGGAGCGGGCGAAACGGGTGCTTGAGCCGGTCAAGGTCGAAGGGGGCAACAGCCTCGACGGGTGAGCCGAGAACCGTTTCTCCGAAGCACCTCAGCAGGGCGTTGACGCGGTCGGCCGCCCTTAGGTGACTCTTGAGGAGGACGCGGCCGTCGGCGGGGTGATAGGCGAAAAGGACCGAGAGGGCCGGCCGCATTCGCTCCAGGGAGAGATCGCCGCCGTCGGTGAACCCCTCGACGAGCCGGATGCGGTCGGCGACGTGGACCGCGAAGCACACCGCGTCGGGGAGGGTGCGGGCCTCGGAGGCGCAGAACCGCCCGGCCCCGCTCTCCACGCGAAAGAACGCGCGCAGTCCGTCGGCCAAGGCTCGCGTCTTTGCCGTCAGGTCCCCGACCTCTAAATGCGCGGCCGTCCGCGCCGAACGCCAGGCGCGGACTTCGCACACTTCGTGGTGCAGAAAGACGGCGTGGAAAATCTCCGGGCGGTGAAGCAAGAACCAGAGGGCGAGCGGCGGCCCGGCCGGGACGTCCGCGGGCGGCGCCGCTCCCGCTTGAGCGGCGTCGAGGAGATGGGCCACGCCGTCCCGCCCGGCGAGTTCGTTGACTTGCGCGAAGTCCAGTTCGACCCTCGCCTGGATGTCACGGGGCAATGCCCGGAGCGCATCCGCCCAGCGCATCAGTTTGTCGGTCGGCGACCCGTCGAACTCCGAAAAGGAAATGCCGCGCTCCCGACAGTAGTCGAAGAACGGCTCGCTCCCGATCAGTTGCCGGAGGAAGGCCTGCGGGTGGAAATCCCGGGTGAACATGGGAGACCCCACCGTAGCGCGGGGGTGGCCGATTGTCCACCCAAAATGGGGCGACCGCCCACGAGTGGCGTCTCTACGACGATTCATCCCAGTTCGGTCGGACAGCACTGCGACGGGCAAAAATTCCGTTGGTCACGTCATTGGTTCGGCAAGCCGTCACGTCGAACCCTCGGCCTCGTCGCCCCGGAGCCGCGAAGCGGCATCCGGGAGGGGCGGCTCAGTAGCCACCTGATCCGTGGGAATAGCGGGAAGGTAAAGGGGCCGGGTACGGATCTTCTCGACGGCGGCCCGTGCCGCCGCGTCAAACTGGCGGCGGGGGCGGGGCGTCCGCAGCGGCGTCACCCGCTCCTTGCGGACGCCTTGGCGGTCGCGCACGAAGCGTTCGCCGACGCGGAGCGTGGCCAGCGCCGTCCGAAATTCCTGCTCCTGTAGCGACGGACTCTTAAAGTACGGCTCTTCATCCAGGCGGTACCGGGACAGGAACGCCGTCCCACCGCGGCCCGTGGCAACCGCCTTGACCCCGTCGCGGATCTGCCGGGGGCGCGTGTAGTGGACGCTGTGGGCGTCGAACGCCGTGTTGGACAGCACCTTGGCCCCGAGGTCCTGGTCGGCGGGCGAGAGCGACTGGTGCCAGGCGACCCACGGGCAGTTGGCCAGAACTGATTCAAATAAGGCGTGGTCGCCGAAGTCGGCGCTCGACTGCGTGATGATGTGGAGGGCGAGGCCCGCCTTGCGTAGTTCTTGCAGGGCCGCGAGGACGAAGGGGGTCACGAGGCCCAGCGCCCCGGCCTCCTCCAGCACGAGCACGACCGGCAAGGGCGTTTGCGTCTCGGCGAAGTGCCGGCGGACGGCGTGGATGACCTGCATCGACGCGAGCAGGAAGACCGTCCGCTTGATCTCGCGGGAGCGGATTCCACCCCCGTCGAACGCGATGAGAGTTCGCCCGCGAAGGGCCGGCAGCCACGCGAACGGCCCGATCCGGGAGCGTAGCCGGACGACCTCGGAGTCGCACACCAGGTCGACGAGCCGCCGGCCCGCCCCCGTCTGAATGTCGTACTGGACGGCGTTCCGGCGCTTTAACTGTTCGACGTCCCGAAACTTGGCCGCCACGTCACTCCGCTCGCACCGGCCGAGCAGCCGCTCATACGTCGGCGATCCAACCCGGAACGCTGCGACCAATGATGCGAGGGGTTCGGGGGACGGCTGGCAGAGGCAGAGCGTGATCGCCGCCTCCAGCCACTCCTTCGTGAGCGGCCGGTCGGCCACAGTTGCCAGATTGCGCTGGGCCAGAAAACACTGGACCAGTTCTTCCCGCGTCTCGTCGTCCTCGATCCGCCGCCGCGAGGGGTCCGGCGAGACAGACTTGGGCAGCATGTCCCAGCAGAGGACGCGGTCGGTCGCGTGGAGCGGCTCGTAGACGATGCGGGCCTCGTGGCCGCGGGCCGCCCAGTGCCCGGCCGTGCGCAGGGCGAGCGGGCCGTGGCCGTCGAGCAGCACGACGGCGCAGTCCCTGCGCTCCGCCGAGCGGACTAGCTCAACCATCTCGCCTTCGCTTTTGCCCGAGCCGGTGGAACCGACGATCAGGCGCGAGGCGGCAGCGCCGGCCGCCCGGCGGGAAATGCCGAAGGGGAGTGATCGAAGCCAGCGGGGCATGGGCCGAGGATACGGCCGGATTCGGAATGAGTGAAACGGAGGGAAGCCCGAAGGTGCTTCATGCGCCACGGACGCATCGGTATCTGCCGAGTCCGTCACTTGCTGCGGTGGGCATCAATCAAACACGCACCGTGAAGGCGTCCGCTGCTCACCCCTGCTTCGCCTCTCGCGGCAGAGCCGCCCGCGCGCCGCCGAAATCCATCCAGATCGCCCCGTGCGGCGAGGCGAGCGCTTCCGCGAAGGTCGTGAACAGGGCGATCCGTCGAATCCGTTCGGCCCGCCGTCTCAAGCCGTCCCGTCGCTCGGCCGAGTTGCATACCCAAAGAACCAAGTCCTGACACTCCTCGTACACGCGGAAGCGCCGCGCGATCTGGGCGTACCCCATCGTGCCCCGGTCGAGTTCCACGAGGTAGCGCCGCCCGTTAATCGTGAGCTCCGCGTCCGGGCGGAGGCGGGGGTCTGTGTTTTGGGGGCCGCGCCGGACGGCCCCGGCGTCGAGGCGCAAACACAATTCCGTGAGTTCGACCTCGTGGAGCAGCGAATCGGCCTTGGGACGGTAACGGCAATACACATGTTCGGGCCGCCCGTTCTTTCGGAACACCGTCCCCGCGAGGCGAATGCGCTTTCTGGCGACGAGGCGCCGGAGTCGCTTCAACGCCTTTTTCTTCGTCGGGAACCACCCGAGAGTCACGAGCATCGCGGCCGTCGCCGGGTGTCCGTCGAGCAGTGAGCAGACCATGGCGTCCCGCGTCCGGGCGAACGCGGCGCTCTCGTGCGGCGGCGGGCAGACAAGCGGCGGCATGGCGCGCATCCTACCGCCCGGCCGAGGATGCGGAAGGCTCGCAGGCGTCGTCGGGCGGGGTCACCCGACAGACACCTCACCTCCCGTCGGGGCGATGACGGGCACCCGGTGGCCGAGAGCCCTCATACGGATGGCCGCGGCGAGCGGGGAGACGCCGAAGCGGCGCGCCAGAGCCATCACCTGAGGCTCGGTGGGTTCTCCCCCGAGGAGCGTTTCTTCGATGACGCCCTCCGGCATGAGCAAGCTCGCGGCGAATGCGCCGGCCTCCCGCTCCTCGACGGGGCTGACCGTTGTGCCGTCCGTGACAAACCCGCTTTTGACGAACGCCCTGCCGGGACGCGCGTGCAGGAAGAAGTGTCCGAGGACGTGCGCCAGCGTGAAGCGCTGGCGGGCGGGCGAGTCCTGACGATTGAGGTAGATCCGCCATCGGCCCCCTTCGTGGCGGAGGATTCCCGCCATGTCTCGCAAGTCGGCCTCAAGAAGTTCGACGCCCTCGTCCCCGGCGACCATCTTCAGAAGCGGGAGGCTCATGAGGGAGCCTGGATGGCGGGCGGTGAGCGCGATGGCTTTGTCGGCGATCTCCTGACGGCGGTGCTCGGCGGGGTGGGTCATGCGGCCAGTATGCCCCGACTATAGACGGTGGTCAATCGGACACCCTCATGTGTCCTCCCATCGGTCGTTCCGCGCACCGATGGCTGAACGGGCGACCCATGACCATGAGCCAGCCACCCGCATCCGGGTGGTGAAAAAGCCCCCCGTTTGTCTCCCCATTTTTCCCCGCCCATGGCCCGCGACGTTTAACCCCCGGTCGATCCCGGTTCGGTACACCGGGGAATAGTTCGGCGAAGACCCGGCGACATCACCTCGTTCACGACCCTGCCCGCGGGCATCTCCCGTCCTTGTTCCTTCCCTTGCGCCCCGCGTACGCTCGCGTCCGCATCGGCACTTCGCCGACGCATTCGGTTCTTCACTCCATCGGAAGGGAATACGTTCATGTCCAATCTCATGCTTCACGCGGGAGGACGGCTTTGCACTTATGACGAGTTGCGAGCCATCCCCACGCCGGCTCCGCAAGGCCGCTGGCATCCGGTCAGCCACGTTCGCATCCTCGACACTGTGGCCCGCACCCTTGAGGGGGCTGGTTACCGCATCCAGGACCGCAAATTGGCCGTCGCGCGCGAGGGCAAACGCTTTTTCGGAACGCTGGATCTTGCGACCCCGCTCACTCCGGACGGCAAAGTCGCCCTGGCGGTCGGCATTCGCAACTCCATCGACAAGAGCTTTCCGCTGGGCTTTTGCGCCGGTAACCGCGTGTTTGTCTGCGACAACCTGAGCTTCAAGGCGGAGCTTTTGGTCCGCCGCAAGCACACCCGCCACGGCGAGATGCGGTTCGGGAACGCCATCGCCGAGGCCGTACAATCGCTCGCGTCTTTCCGGCAGGCCGAGCAGTGTCGCATCGAACGCCTGATGCACACCGAGTTGACCGACGACCAGGCACTGGCGTTCATCGTCCGGGCCATGGAAAAGTCGATCATCTCGGCCGTCTCGATCCCGCAAATCCTCGCCGAGTACCGCAGTCCGAAACACGACTACGGGACCGGCGAACGCCCGACCGTGTGGAAGCTGCTCAACTGCTTCACCACGGTCCTCGGGCATCGCGCCGTCCGCAATCCCGGCGAATATGCCGGCCAGACCATCCGCTTGAACGCCCTCCTGGCCCCACCGGAGGACGCGACCGTCGAAACGAAGGCAACGCTCCCCGAACCCGCCCAAGCCGATTCCATGTCGGGGAGTCTTCATGACCAGGCCGCGTAACCAAGGGTGGTTCCGGCCGGGTTTCGATCCCCGGCGTCATGTGTTCACCCCCGGGCAACGACGCCAGGGAGGCATCACCACCGCACGGAAGTTCACCATCTGCGGCAGATGGCACCCCGACTGGTGGGAGCGCTGCCGGAAAGGAGAAAACGGCCATGGCCAGACGAAGAAAACCTGACGAGCCAGAGGAGGGCGACCACCGAAACGGTGTCGCCGTCGCCGATCCCCCGAGCAACGAACCGCCCGCGAACAGTGAAGGGAACGGAACGGCCCCGGCGGAGCCGCCCAAGAGCCGCCCCGTGGCGAGCTTCGCCGCCAACAGTGACCGCACGACGCGGATTGAAGTCGCCGTGTGGGCCCGCGTCGTGAAGGTGAGCGATCAGGAGGAATACACCCAGCACAGCCTGACGACCTCCCGCTCGTGGCGGGATAAGGAGGGGAAGTGGATGAACAACGGCTTCTTCCGGCCGCATGACGTGCCGGTGCTGCTTTACTTGATCCGGGAGGCGTACCATTGGTGCCTCGCCCGGCGGACCCACGTCCACGTCGAATCGCCGGAAGAACTTCCCTTCTGACCGAAGAACCTGTCCGCTGTCCGTTCGGACAGCGGCGCCCTATCCGTCACGGATGGGGCTTTTTTTCGTGGGCGACGGTGTTGCGAATCCGCCCCGAGGAAGTGGAGGGCGAAGTGGCGCCGGCGGGACGCCGATCAATGTGAGCAATTCCGCGCGGTCCCGGCCGGGCCGGATTTGGTTCGGATGGCGGGAAGGTCAACATCGCCCCAAGCCCGCTTCGATGAAGCAAGGATTCACCTTTTATGCTCCTGCCCTTGAAACTCGGAATGGGCCCCTGCGGATGGCGCATAGGGCAAGGCGAGGTGGCGGGCTTCAACATCACATGTTCCAGTTGCTTGGGAGTACGTTGCCCATCGAACGGATGCCCGCCAGGCGAATGGGAGACAGCCCGAACGGTGTTTGTTGAAATGCCGCTTTCGCTCATTCAAAGACCAAAAAATGCCGCCTTCCATTCCGAAGGAACTGGTTGCCGGCGTTCGTGATAAGATGTCATGGCGATTGTGAAATGACTGTGCGAGACATGTCCGGATTCCTAGCGTAAAGGTGTCAAGAGGCAGTGAACTCGCGTGGGCAATGAACGGGCAGAACCGTTGGTCTTTCCAGCCAATGCAGGGTATTCATTTCAAGGAGGAGCGGCGGTCGGACACGAAGTGTCCGCAAGCACGATGGCAAACAACACATGGCGGTGAGTGGCGGTCTCACGAAATTCGCCCAATCGATTCCCGGCGCGTCATTCCTGACTTCCGCTTGGCCCTGTCGCGCGTGTACGAGGTGTCCTATGGAACTTGTCCTGATCATCCTCTTTGTGACTCTCTGCTTCGGCGGCTTCCAGTGGTGTTTTCAGCGCTTCTTCCAAGCCCGCGATTTCACCCGTGGCTTCCTCGCCGAGCATCCCGTTGCGTACCGCCTCGCGGGTTGTCTGGCCTTCTTCAGCGGCGCGGGAATCGCCCTGGCCCTGTCCCTGGAGATGCCCAACGACCCGGTCGTCGGCTTCGTCGTCATCGGCTTCATTGTCGCGATCATCGCCCTGCCGCTTTGGTTCGTCATCGCACTCGTCGCCGGGTTGTTTTGCCGCAACTTCATCGCCCCCACGCTGGAAGTGGCGGGCTACGTGCTCTGGCCGCTGCGCGCGATCATCGGGGTAATCGCCAAGCCCGTGCGCCGGACCGCCGACACCGTCCGCGACGAGCAGTCGCGGGCCGAACAGGAACACCACGCGCGGGGCAAGAAGCACGACCAGAAGAGGCGGGAGAACGCCCGCGCCCGGTGCGAGGTCACGTACCACCTGCACGCCCCGGAGATCGGCAAGCGGTTCACGCGGCCCATGTTCGACGACTACATGAGGAAGTACATGGGGGACGGCCGCGACCCCGACGAGGTGGAGGAGCGGGCCGCGCAATTGGAGGCGTTGCTCCAAGAGCACGTGGAGCGGGTGCGGCCCGCCCCGAAGTTTCGGTCCCTGGAAGACATCGCCCGCTGGTTCGAGGAGCAGAAGCGGCAGCTCGCCGGCCTGCCCGACGACCGCGTGCGGCAGACGCTTTTGGCCAAGTTGAAGGCTCGGTACACGGAGTTGACGACGGCGTTCTTGGAGGAGATGCAGGCGTGAACTCCTACCTGTTCGGGCACGATCACGGCAGCGGCAAGCCGTTCCGGATTCCCCGCTCCTCCTTCGACACTCACTGGCACCTGATCGGCGGGACGGGGAAGGGCAAGACGACGGCCATCCACACGATCCTGCACGAGTTGCTCCTCGACCCGACCGACGAGGCGTGCGTCGTCATCGTCGACCGGATGGGCAACTTGTCCTCCGAGTTGCTGCTGTGGATGGCGTCCGAGTATTGCACCGACAGCGTGCGGGACCGGCTCGTGTACATCGAGCCCGCCCGCGAGGACGTGGTGATCGGGTTCAACCCCTTCATGCACGACACGCTCGCCCACGGGTACTACAAGGTGTCGCGGGCGGCGGAAATTATTTTAAAAGGGTGGTCGAATCAGAACCTGGAAGAGATGCCGCGGCTCGCGCGCTGGCTCTTCAACAGTTTCTTCGCGTGCGCGCTGCTGGGCCTCAACATCAGCGACACGGTGCACTTACTTCTGCCGGGGAGTCCCCACCACCTGCCGCTCCTGAACGCGCTGCCCGAACGATTGAAAGAGGAGTGGAAGGAGTTGATCAACGGCCGGTCGTCCGAAGTCGGCCGCATCCTGGAGTCCGCCCGCAACCGCTTGAAGCCGTACTACGAGTCGCCGGTGCTGCGCCACATGTTCGGCTCGACGGGCAACCGCCTCGACGTCCTCCGGTTCATGCGCGAGAAGCGCGTCGTGGTGTTGAACCTGGCGCCGGCCAACCGCCTCCCGGAGCAGGTGGCGGACGCGATCGGCGGGCTCGTCCTCAACGAAGTGCTGACCACCGCCCGCTCCTTGCCCTTCGGGGTGCGCTACCCCACCTACCTCTTCCTCGACGAATTCCAAC
>JAYUGD010000919.1:0-10025 GCA_043767785.1 Zavarzinella sp.
GCTTTGCGAACCCCGGGGATTCGTTCGCGGTGCCACGGATTCACACAGAGTTCTGAGGTTCGCCGATCGTCATAATCCCGGGGTTCGCAAAACCTCACCCACGGGCTACACTTCGTCGCCCCATCCGGGGCTGAAAACCTCGCCGAACGCGCCCCGCGGGATTTCCTCCTGCTGACACGTTGCGTCCCCGCCCCGCTTCGGCGATAATACCCCTCTCTCCGAGGGCGCGCGATGTTGTACGTCGGCCGACAGTCAATCTCTCGCCGTGGCGTGTTGCAGGTCGGGGCGTCGGCCGTGTTGGGGCTGTCGCTGGCGGACTTGCTGCGCCAGCGGGCCGAGGGGAGTTCGCCGGGGTCGGCCAAGGCCGTCGTGCTGCTGTGGCTGTGGGGCGGGCCGAGCCAGTTGGACACGTTTGACCCGAAGCCGCACGCGCCGCTGGAGTACCGCGGGCCGTTCGGGACCATCCCCACGAAGATTCCCGGCGTCCGCTTCGCGGAGTTGTTTCCGAAGATCGCCGGGGTCTCGGACCGGCTGGCGGTCATCCGCTCCCTGTTCACCACGTCGAACGACCACGGCGTCGCCGGCACCATCGGCCTCACCGGCAGCGCGGCCGGCGGCACGGGGCTGGACGGCAAGCCGCTGCCCGGCGCGCCGCGGCCGGCGACCGGGTCCGTCGTCGCCCGCGTGCTGACGGCGACCGGGGCGAGGAAGTCGGCGAAGGAGCAGTTGCCACCGTTCCTCGTCGTCGGCGGGAAGTTGCACCAGGGGAAGAAGCCCATCATCGGCGAGGGGGGCGGGCCGCTCGGGGCGATTTACGACCCGTTCCGGCTGGAGTACGACCCCGTCCGCGGCACCCAAGTCCCCGCGTTGCAACTGGACCCGGACTTGACGCCGGACCGCCTCGGCGACCGCCAAGCGTTGATGAAGACCCTCGACGACGCGGAGCGGGCCGCCGCCCACGGGCAGCGGGTCGGCGCGCTGGACCAGTACCGGGCGCAGGCGTTCGCCATGCTCACGTCGGCCAAGGCCCGCGCGATGTTTGACCTCGACCGCGAGCCGGCGAAACTGCGGGACGAGTACGGCCGCACCCGTTTCGGCCAGTCGTGCGTCCTCGCCCGGCGGCTGGTGGAACACGGCGTGCCGTTCGTGCAGGTGAACTGGAGCGACCACGTAGAGGCCGAAGAAGACTCCGGCGACGGCGGCTGGGACCACCACTACCGCAACTTCCAAATCATGCAGGACCGCCACGCCGCATGGCTCGACCGTGCCGTGTCCGCGTTCCTGCAAGACTTGGAGACACGTGGCCTGTTGAAGACGACGCTGGTGCTGGCCGTCGGCGAGTTCGGCCGGACGCCCAAGATCAACGACAAGGCCGGTCGCGAACACCATCCCGGCTGCTACTCGGCCCTCGCCTTCGGCGGCGGCGTGGTCGGCGGCCGCGTCATCGGCGAAAGCGACGCCAAGGCCGAGCGGCCCATCGACAATCCCCTCACCCCGGCCGACCTGTGTTCGACCGTCCACCACGCCGCCGGCATCACCAGCGACGTGTCGAATTCGCTCGGCGTCGGCACGGGCGGGAAGGTGATCGAGGGGCTGTTTTAAGCGGCGATTCCCTCACTTCTTTTCGCCGATGCAGTAGAGGTTCTCGAAATCTCGGATGTAGATTCGGCCGTTGGCGATGGCGGGGGAAGAGCCGTTGTTGCTTTCGCCCCCCAAGCGGTTGGTCGCCAACACGTCTAACTTGTCGCCGACCTTGATGACGTGACTCGTGCCGGCGCTGACGAAGTAGACGCGGCCGTCGGCGGTCGCCACCGGGCTGGACAACTTGGAGAGTTTTTCCACCCGCTCGTTAAACACCTTTTCGCCGGTGGATAGCCGCAGGCACTGGAGGACGCCGTCCCCCTGCACGCGGTACACGTAGTCCCCGCTGACCACGGGGGACGAGTAGTCCCCCGGCAACTTGTCGATCTTCCATTTCACGCGCGTCTTTGTCACGTCGCCGGCCCCGCCCGGCTCGACCGCGACGGCCGACTCGTTGCCCCCCTTGTCGGCGTAGATCAGCCCGCCGTCGTGGGCGGGTGAGGCGCCGAAGCCCCAACTCTTGCACCACCACACTGGGTCGCCCGTCGCCGGGTCCAGCCCTTGGAGCGCGTTGGATGCGGCGACGATCAGTTGCGGCTTCCCGTCCACCGTCATCAGGAACGGGGTGGCGTTGCAGTACGAGGCGTCCTTCCGCTTTTTCTCCCACTTCACGTCGCCGGTCTTCTTGTCGAGGCCTTGCAGGAACCCGTTCCCGCGGCCCTGGTCGCTAATCAGGATGACGGTGTCCCCGTACAAGACGGGACTGCTGGTGATGCCCGGGTTGAGTTGGAACGGGCCGGCGCGCTCGTGCCGCCAAAGCTACTTCCCGTCAATGTCCGTCGCCGCGACCACCCCCGACCCGAACCAAGCGAACACGGCTTTGCCGTCCGTCACCGGGGTCGGGCTGGCGTAAATTGAGTACCCGGCGAGTTCCTTGCCCGGCTCGACGCGGGTGCGCCAGAGTTGTTTGCCGTCCGACGCTTGGAAACACACGATGTGGTGGTCCGGGATTTCCTTCTTGGACTCCTGTTCCCGAGTCTGCTTGTCCGCGGCCGTCAGGAACACGCGGTCGCCCCAGACAATCGGGCTGGAGTGACCAGTTGACCCCTTGAGTGGGGCCTTCCACAACACGTTCTCCCCCGTCTGCCGTCCCACTTCAACGGCAGGTTCTTCTCCTCCGTGCGCCCAACGCCGGTCGGCCCACGCCATCCCGGCCAGTCGCCTGCTTGGCATATTCCCCCGACGAGCATTATTCCAAGAGCGATGGTGAGTCGAAAGGTCATGGGAGTAGTACCGGAGAGAGGGAACGTCGGGCCGGTGGCGAGACTGAATTGATAGTCGCTGTGGGCGGGAATTGGAAGCCGGGGATTCGACAATGGCCCTCGGAGCTGTGCGCATGTCGCTCTGCAGATGTCACGGGCCACTGCATGGTTCCTCACCGCCGTCCGGCGGTCGTGTTGGAGTCCCGCTTTTAAGCGGTCTTTGGCCTCCCTTACGCAATAGGCAGGAGGACCGAGTCTTCGAAGGTCCGACCCCTTGGGCGAACAGTCGTCACCCGCGAAGGCGAACCCTCGAAGACTTGCATCTATCCAGTTGCCGACGAGTGCGTGACCGCCTCACCCCGCCGCCCGCCGCCCCAACGCCGCCTTCGCCTCAATCGTCAGCACGGCCCCGGCGAACCCGGTCGCCCAGTGCTTCAGCAATTCGTCCGCGGACGGCGTGGCGGCGACTTCGGCGATTTCGACGGCGCGGACGGCCCGCAGGTCGGCGGGGGTTTTCTGGTCTTCGATTTCGGCAAGGCGTTCCAGGCGGGTGCGGCGTTCCTGGCTCATCGGGCGGAGGAGTTCGTCGCGGACGATGGCCCGGACGGGTTGGCCGAGGGCCGCCAACTCGCGGCTGGCGACTTCGCGGCGGCGGTACTGGTCGTGGTCCAGCTCCGCGAGCAATGCCTTCACGCGGGCGGCATCCGGCCCGACGGCCGGCGGGAGTTTTTCCTTCAACAATGGGACGGCGAGGGCGGGGTGTGCGGCCAGCAAGCGCACGGCCGCGAACGCCTCGTCGCACTTGGAGCCGGCAAGTGACTCCCACGCTTTGAGGGTTGCCGCGTCGTCCGGTTCGCGGGCGTTGGCCGGAAGGGCGAACAAGTCCCACAAGAACACCGGGCCGCCGGGGACGGCCGTGGCGAGCGTCTTGCCGTCGGGCGAGAACGCGGCGGCGTGGACAGTTTCCATCGGCACCATCTGGCGCACGCCGGCCCCGTGGAGGTCCCAAATGTGCAGCGAGGGCGTGGCGGTTCGCGGCGCGGGGAGCGAAGCCTTGTCCGGCAGAGTCGGCGCAACTTCCGCGTGGTGGCAGGCCAAAGACCGGCCGTCCGGGGAAAAGTAATAGTGGCTGCCGTCGTTCGGCAGTCTCGCGCGGATCACTTCTTTGCCTGTCACCGTGGACAGAACGCGCAACACGGTTGGCGCTTCGCCGCTCTTAGCATCCGTCGCGGTCGTGTCATGGCCGACCAGGGCAATTAACGCCCCGCCGGGGCCGACGGCGGTGTGCCGGGGCAGGTCGGTCATCTCAAAGGCCCACCGGCGCACGCCGGCCGCGATGTCCCACACTTCGACGGTCGTCTGCGTCCGGTTCGCATTGGTAACGCTGATGGCCATAATGTGACGCCACGACGCGGCCCGATTGTCCCACATGCGGGTGTCGGCGACTTTGCGGAGCGTTCGGCGGTCGCCGGACGCGAAGTCGTGCCGCACCAGTTCAGTCCCGGCCTCGTAGACGATGACGCCCGCTGCGCCGTCGGTCCCGTAAATGTCTCGCGTGAGGAAGTCTTCACTGTCCCGGACGCCAGCCGGCGTCATCGTGCGATGCGTCCCGTCCGCGTGAAATTGAAAGTAACTCTTGTCGTCACGGTAGACGAGGCGTGCGTTGTCGGCGGCGAGGGCGATTGGTTCCATGCCCACGGCCGCGGCCGGCCGGTGGAGTTTCGCCGCCCCCGTCTTCATGTCCCACTCGGCCCACCCGCCCCACGTTTTCAGCCGGCCGACGAGTCGGTGCGGGCCGCGGAACTCCAGGTGGCACGGCAAATCAGGCGGGTCCGGGTTGCCTGGCATGTCGGCGCCGGAAGTGGTGTCCAATAGGGTCAACGTGTCCCCGGCCTCGGTAACTAGCGCGCGGCCGCCGGCGACAGCGCCGAATTCCGAACTGCGCGGCAGGGGGACAGACCGGGTGATCTTGCCGGCCGCCACGTCAAAGGCGCCGAGGGTGTGGTCGGACAAAACGAGCATCGCCTTTCCGGTGGCCGGTATGTAGACGACTTTGCCGCGGAAGGCCGTTTGCAGCCGCTTCTTGCGAGTTGCCAAGTCCCAGACGGCGATCATGGCGCCGGGGTCTCCTTCGCGGACGGCAGCAAGCCAATCCCCCTTGGGGGAAACGTGAACAAGGACGGGGTTGCCGTCGCGTTCGATGGTGACTTCATCCTTGTCCTTGGGCGGAGCTACGGCCTCCTTGAACTCGGCCACTTCACTGCCGTCCGCCGTGTGCAGGAGCTTCACTGTGTTGTCCACGCTCACCGTCACCCAGTCCGCGCCGCCGACGAAATTCAGGCCGCCGAGTCGGTGATTGGACACATCGGTAGCCCAAACTTTTTTCGCCCCATCGAGCCGGAACAGCGTGACCGTTCCCGTCCGGCCTACCAGGATGTGCTTCCCGTCGTCGGAAACGCACAGGCCGTCGTAGCTGTCCAGGCGGTCCAGGCGGCATGAGGCGGTGAGTTCGCCGCCGGGCAGCGCGTACTCCTTGAACCAGTGCATGCCCCCCTTGTCGTCCTTGCCGTAGGTGAGCAACGTCCCAGCGGTCGTGATGTGCCCTTCCTTCGGGGCTTGCGCAGGGTACTTAAAACGGCCCAGGACACGCCGTTTCGCAACGTCCCACGCCCAGATTTCCTCCGCGGTCGCGGACACGAGAACGGATGATGCGGCGTTGGTGCGGAACCCGCGGATGTCCCCCGGCATCCGCGCCTCGCCTCGGCCTAGCCGCCGGAACGCACCCGCCGGAATCGGCAACACTTCGGGCGTCGTGATCGGGACCAAACTTCCGACGGGCCGGCCGTCGAGCCGCGGGAACGCGGCGAGGTCGCCGGCCGCCAGCGCGGCGCCGGCGGCCAGAAAATCGCGGCGGTTAATGGAGAGTGGCATGGGCGACTCGCGGCGAGACGGGTGGAATGATTACACCACGCCGGCCGCCGCGAGTCAAACGGGCGGCTTATTTCGGCGAAGCCTTCTCGCGGACGTTGAGGCCGGCGACGGTCTTGGCCAACTTCTCCTGGCCGTCCTTGTTCTCCGGCAGCGGCTTGGCTTGGAAGGCCGGGAGCAACTTGTCCCACACGAAATTCAATTCGCCCTGCATGTTGCCGGTGTCGGCCGTGATGGCGATGACGGCGTCCTGCTCCGGCAGGACGAGGCAGAACTGGCCGTCCTTGCCGTCGCCGCGGTACGCCCCGTGACGGCTGCGCCAGAACTGGTAGCCGTACCCTTGGTCCCAATCGCTCTTCGGGTTGCTGCCGTTGGACGTTTGCCGGGCCGTGGCGGCCGTCACCCACGACTCGGGGAGGAGTTGCTTGTCCTGCCACTTGCCCTTTTGCAGGTAGAGTTGGCCGAACTTGGCAATGTCTTCCGTGCGGACGAACAGGCCGTAGCCGCCGAGCGACACGCCTTGCGGGCTGGCGTCCCACTTGGGGTTCTTGATGTCGAGCGGGTCGAACAACTTGGGCTGAAGGTATTCCAGCACGGTCTTGCCCGTCACCTTCTGCACGATAGCCGAGCACATGTAGGTGGCCGGCGTGTTGTACATGAAGTGGGTGCCCGGCTTGTGCGGGACCGGGTGGGCCAGGAACGCTTGCACCCAATTGACGTCTTTCGGGATCGCGCGCAGGTTCAGTTCCGTGCCGTGCCCGGCGGACATGCTCAACAGGTCGCGGATGCGCATCGACTTCAAATTCGCCGACGGCTCCTTCGGGGCCATGTCCGGGAAGAACTTCAGCACGTCGTCGTCCAGCGACAATTTGCCGTCGGCGATCGCCATGCCGACGGCCGTGGACGTGAAGCTCTTGCTCAGCGACCACAGCACGTGCGGCGTCTCGGCCGCCTGCGGCTTCCACCACGCCTCGGCGACGACGTGCCCGTGCCGCACCAGCATGAAGCTGTGCATCGTGGTCACGCCCTTGTCCGCCGCCGCGATGTACTCGCGGACGGCGTCGGCCGAAATGCCTTGTTCCTCGGGCGTGCTGCGCGGCAAGCCGGCGGCGGTCGCCGATGAAATCGTGACGAGGGACAAGAGCGCGACGGCGGGGAAGAGGAATTTAAACGTCATTAGGTTTCTCGAATGGTCGTGTCTACCGCAGGTGCTTGTCCCGCAGTTCGCGCAGGCGGTCGAGGGCGGGGCGGATCATGCCCTTGGCGTCCACGAGGCCGGCGTTGGCGAAGCGGTGCGGGTCGGCGTCGGCGAAGTGGTCCCACGTCACGCCGTTGACGAACGACTTGCACAGGGCCAGCGACGTGAACGCCCCGGCCCACTCGGCTTGGACGGCCGAGGAAAAGTCCTTGTACGTCCCGCGGGCGCCGAGCGGGTCGCCCTTCTCGGCGTTCGCGTCCGGCAGGCGCGAGGCCGGGTAAGAGCCGGAGACTTGCAGCGGCACGCCCAGCAGGCCGAAAAGATCGAGTTGCTTGGACACGTCCAACAGGTCGCGGGCGTAGCTCACCCGCGGGCCGGCGCCGAAGTGCATTTCCAGTTCGAGGCCCGCGAACGGCAGGCCGGCCCGCAGCAGCGTGTCGGCGTACACCCACGCGGAGAACTCGAATGCCCGCCGCGACATGTACTCGCCCCACGGCTGCGACACGCCCAGCACGATCGACAGGTTCGAGTCGATCTGCCACGCGCAGTCCGCGGCCATCGCCGACAGGCGGATCAGGTCTTCCTCGGTCAGGCCCATCACGCCGGAGCCGTTGGCCCCCGACGTGATGACCCACTTGCCGACCTTGCCGTGGTAGCGGTGGACGACGGTTTCCACGTACTCGCAGATCAGGCTTTTCAGCGTGACCGGGTCGGCGTCGCCGCGCAGCACGTAGTCGGGCAGGCCGCGCTCGCTGAAGTCGATCAGCGGGCCGGCCTGCACGCGGAAGCCGCGGTCGGCGGCCCACGCCACGGCGGCGTCGGCCTCGTCCCAGCGGAATTGCGATTCCGTCGGCTCGATGTGCCGCCACGTCAGCGGGACGCACACCGAGTTGAACGTCAGCCGGAACACGTCGTCCAGCCCGCGGGCGGGAACCTTGGCCAGCCGGCAGCCGAGCAGGGAGTCGAATTTGGACTGCCGCAAGTGCCGCATGCGGAAGACTTGCTCTTGGTACGCCGTCACCATTTCCTCGGCGGCCGTGACCGCCAAGCCCAAGCCCTCGGCGGCCCGCGGAGAATTCGGGGCGGTGGCGGCGTCCAGGATCGTGTCGTTCATCGCCTTCAAGGCGAGTTTCACCGTGGCCTCGGCCTTGGGCGCCGGGTTGAGGCCGCCGACCAGCCAGTCCGCGTATTGGTTGCGGACGCTGTTGAGCTTGCCGCGGGTGAGTTCAAGAGGGAGGTGGTACGGCTTCGCGCGCTCCATCAGGCCGCCGGTGGACGTGATGAGGCGGCCGTAGCCCGGCACGTCCCACGGCACCCAAACCGAGCCGCTCTCGCCGGCGTCGCGGTCGAGCGTTAGGCGGCCGTCGCGGACGGCCGCCGCCGTCAACGTCGGCGCGCGGTCGTGGCCGCCGGCCACGTAGGAATCGGGGAGCGCGTCGACGGCTGAGTCGCTCAAGCCGGGCGGTAACTGGAAAAGCATCCGGCCCATGCGTCATCAAATCCCGGGTAGGGAGTGGGGGCTTGCCGCGGGGAAAAAGCGATTGCTGTCGGCCCGGCCCAGTTTGCCCATTTTAGACGCGCCGCCAATTCGGCGATAGGCACGATTCGCCGGCCGGGCGGTTTTTCGGCCGGCCGGCCCTCCCAATCACACGTCGCAGAGCTGCACGGCCTGCGTCAAACCGGCCAGCGGGTCGCGGGTGGGGATGAACTCTTGCCCCACGTAGCCCGCGTACTTGATGTCCAGCAACTTCTTCATGATCGGCGGGAAGTTGATTTCCTGGTTCTCGTCCAACTCGCACCGGCCGGGGTTGCCGGCGGTGTGGATGTGGCCGATCACGTCTTTGCACTCTTCGATGCGGCGAATCACGTCCCCGTGCATGATCTGCACATGGTAGATGTCGAACAGCACTTTGAGCCGCGGCGAGCCGACCTTGCGGACGATGCCGGCCACATAATCAAGGTCGTCCCCCTGGTAGCCGGGGTGGCCTTTCATCGGGTGCGTGTTGTCGCGCGTATTCAGGTGTTCGACACAGATGGTGACGCCCTTCTTCTCGGCGTGGCCGACGACCCGCTTCAGGCCGGCGATGCAGTTTTTCGCCCCGTCGTCCCGCGAGATGGTCCCGCTCTTCGGGTCGTCCGGGTTCATGAACTCGTACCCGTTGAAGGCGATGACGGCCGGGCAGCCGAAGTCGGCGCACTGGTCGATGACCTTGGTGGTGCGTTCGACCAACTCGTCGTGGAACTTCGGGTTGTTGAACCCGGTCTTGAACGGCGCGCCGGGCATGGTGTTCCCGGAGATGGCGCATGTCAGCCCGTGCTTCTTGAGCGTCGGGAAGTCTTCCGGCCCGATCAACTCGACGGACGGCAGGCCCAAGCCCTTGGCGACCTCGCACAGTTTGTCCAGCGACCACTTGTCGCCGGTCGCGGTGAAGCACCACGCGACGACCGACTGCTTGATACGCCCGTTCTTGACCGCTTTCATGGGAGGTTCCGCGAGAAGAGGAAGGGAAGACCCGGCGACCAGCACCGCCCCGGCGACAATCGCGGCCCGCCGCGTGAGTTCTTGAGACATCGGGGCCGCCCGTCCGGGGGAGAGTGATTGGGATTCGTTGTATGGAGTGGCCACGGGCAATGACCAACCGGGGCGTGAGTGGCAGGGTTGCGGCCGATTGTGAAGGAATTGTGAAGCTCTGCCAGCCAGTCTGCCATTGCGCGCGACCCATTCGGCGAAATCGGGACAATCCGGGGCGCTTCCGTTTGACCGGCCCGGAAACGGATCATAGACTTTTCGCCCAAGTCCCGGGGCTAATACTTTGTCTTTGGTTTTCAGCCCTGGCGGGGCGACGGAGTGTAGCCCGTGGGTGAGGCTTTGCGAACCCCGGGACTGGATACCCCCCCCGGCCGGCTAGCATTTTCCATTCCCGTCCCGGCGCCGCATCTGGTATCCTGTCTCCACTAAGGATATGGTTCTCAACTACTTCCCGATTTTATCCGGTTTGGGGCACGGCACGGTAGTTCCATTTCGGAAGGTGCTCGTCGAAGAGGATTTTCATGTT
>JAYUGD010000920.1:0-10024 GCA_043767785.1 Zavarzinella sp.
CTGGCCGGCAGTCAGGCGGGGGCCGTCGAGCTGATCCGCTTCCGGCGCGAGGCCGAGGCGGTCGCCAAGCTCGACCACCCCAACATCGTGAAGGTCCACGAGGTCGGGGCGCATCTGGGGCAATCGTACCTGGCGCTGGAGTACGTCGGCGGGGGCGACCTCGCGGGCAAGACGGCCGGCGTCCCGCAGCCGCCGCGCGACGCCGCCCGGCTCGTGGAGACCCTGGCCGCCGCCGTCCACCACGCGCACCACTGCGGCATCCTGCACCGCGACCTGAAGCCGGCCAACATCCTGCTGACGCCGGACGGCATCCCGCTGCTGCTCGACTTCGGCCTGGCCGAAGACACGAAGCAGCGCACCGCCCACGCCGCCAAGATGGCCGGGACGGTGCCGTACATGTCCCCGGAGCAGATGGAAATCTTCGGCGGCGGGGCCGGGACGCTGGACGCCCGCAGCGACCTCTACGCCCTCGGGCTGATCCTGTTCCAACTGCTCGCCGGCCGCCCGGCCCATCCGACGTACCGCGGCCCGATGCGGAACACCCTGCCGAAGATGCTGGCCGACCGTCGCGGCCAGATCCCCTGTGTGCGGGAACTCAACCCGTCCGTGACGCCGGCCGTGGAAGCCATCGTGCGGAAGTGCCTGCAGCCGTTGCCGGCCGACCGGTACGCCTCGGCCCACGCCCTCGCGGAAGACATCGATCTTCACATGGCCAACCAGCCGCTGAAACACACGCCGGAGCCTTCGACACGGGAACGGGCCGCCAAGTGGTGCCGGCGGCACCCGCGACTGGCCTCGCCGACGTCAATGATCGCCCTTGCGGCCGCCATTGGCTTGACCGTCACGGGCATCGCGGTGCAGCAGAATTTGGAACGCCGCAAGACCGAATACGTCCGCACCCAGACCGAAGCCCTCGCCATGGTGGAGCGGTTCGACTCCGAACGACAGCTCGCCGACCAATACCTGAGCTGCCAGACCGAGAACACCAAATGGCTGGACGCCGGGGTGGAACATGGCCTCGCCGCCCTGAAGGAATTGTCAGCCCTGGAGAACCCGGACTGGGCCGCCGGCAAGCACGTCGCCGCCTTGGCCCCGGAGCAGCGCGAGGGCCTGCGGCGACGGGTGGGCGAACTCTCCTTCGTACTGGCCCGGGCCGCGTACCTGAATCCGGACCGGCGGGACACGGCCGAGGAACTGCACGGCCTCGCCGCCCTGAACCTGCCGGCCGCGGACGCCCCGCTGATGGAATGGCAGAAGCAGACCTTTGACCCGGCCGCCAAGACCGGGACCGAGCGCTTGGCCGACCTCAAGCGGGTGCTGGAAACTTCCAACCTCGCGGACCGCCGAGAGCAGTTCCTGCTGGCCACCGAATTGCAGGCCAACGGGCGCTACCAAGAGTCCCGCAAGCGCCTGCTGGAACTGACCGCCGACCAGCCCGGCGACGCCGGGGCGTGGTTCATGCTCGGCCGGGCGCACCAAATGCTCGGCGAGTCGCTGGACGCCCTGCAGGCGTACGGCCGCAGCATCACCCTGAAGCCGACCTTCGCCCCCGGCTACTACAACCGGGCGACGGTGGCCGAGTCCATGCAGAACTGGACGCAGGCCCGGGCCGACGTGGAAATGGCGATTCGGCTGGAGCCGGCCCTGCACGAGGCCCGCATCCTCCGGGCCATCGTGCTGCTGCGGCAAGGCCAGAAGCCGGACGCCCTCGCCGAACTCACCGACCTGATCAAGACCGATGGCGCCCCGGCGCGGGCGTGGTTCCTGCGGGCGAACATCCGCGAGGTCATGGGCGACGCGGCCGGCGCCAAGAAGGACCGCGACCACGGCATGGGCATGCCGGTGCGGGACGCCGAGGGGTACGTGGGCCGCGGCGTGGCCCGGATGAAGACCGAGCCGGTCGAGGCCCTGCGGGACTTCGAGGCGGCGGCCAAGCTCAACCCGCACGCCATCGCCCCGCTCCAGAACATGGGTTACTTGGAGGGCGAAGTCTTCAAGCGGCCGGAGAAGGCCGTGGAGATGATCGACCGCCTGCTCGACCGCCACCCTGATTACCTGCCGGCCCTTTGCTCCAAGGGAGTTTACTTGGCCCGCTTGGGGAAGACCGCCGAAGCGGCCGCCGCCGCCGACCGAGCGCTGAAGCTGTCGGACACGCCGTTCGCCTGGTACCGGGCCGCGTGCGTGTACGCCCTCCTCGCCAAGACGAAGCCGGAACACACGGCAACCGCGACCGCCCTCGTCGCCAAGAGCCTGCAAGCCGGGTACGGCCACCAGTACCTGCCGCGGGACGCCGACCTCGACCCGATCCGCAACAACCCCGAGTTCAGCCAACTGCTGGATTACTCCCGATTGCTTTCCACCCTGATGAACCCACCTTCGACTCGCAAGTGAGCCAATGAGCAGAACCATGAAAAAGCGCCGACCGTTGTCCGTTGAATCGTTGGAGGCCCGGGAGAATCCCGCCGTCTTCGGCTATGCGTGGACCAACCCCGCCGTGACCGTCAGCACGGTGCCGGACGGCACGTCCTTGGACGGCACGCCGAGCAACCTGTTCGCCGCCTTGGGGGCCAACGGCCTTTCCGCCGCCCAAGTCCAAGGCGAAGTCAGCCGCGCCTTGCAGTCGTGGGCCGCGGCGGGCAACCTGAACTTCGGGTGGGTCGGCGACAACGGGTCGGCCTTGGGGGCCGCCGGGGCCGCCCAAGGGGACGCCCGCTTCGGGGACATCCGCATCGCGGCCCGGCCGCTGGACGGCCAAGTGCTGGCCATCACCGCCCCGGCCGGCGGGTACGCCGGCACGCGGGCCGGGGACATCATCCTGAACAGCAACCTCGCGTTCAGCATCGGCGGGGCGGCCGGCACCTTCGACCTGTACACCGTTCTGATGCAAGAGACCGGGCACGCCGTCGGCCTCGGGAACAACACGACCTCCAGTTCGGTGATGTTCGAGACTTACGGCGGGGTGCGCTCGGGGTTGGCCGCGGCGGACGTGACCGCCCTCAACGGGCTGTACGGCAACCGTGTGGACCCGGCCGGGATGGGCAACAACAACACCCAAGCGTATGCGTTCACGGTCCCCGCGGTGGCGGGTACGACCACCAAGTATGTCCGCGGGGACATCGAATCGACGGCCGACACGGACTTCTTCCAGTTCACCACGCCATCGAGCGTGCCCTCCGGCGTCACCGTCACCCTGCGGACGGCTGGGTACAGCCAACTCAACACTCAGGTGGCGCTGTTGAATGCGGCCGGCACGGTGTTGGCCAGCGGGGTCGGGGCCAACGGGGCGAACGTCGTTCTCACCCTTCCGACCGCCGCCGCGAACACGACTTATTACGTCCGCGTCCAAGGGGCCGACACCGGCGCTTATACGCTGGGCGGGTACAAGCTGTCCGTCGCCACGGACCCGGCCGCGGCCGACCCGGCGACGGCTATCGCGGCCCCGGTCTACACGGCCGACGCCGGGACGAACGAGACGGCCGAGACGGCCACCCCGCCGACGGCCTTCGCCGCCCCCGGCACCTACGGGGCCTACCAAGTCCGGGCCACGCTGGACGCCGGGGACACGGACTATTACAAATTCGCCGCCTCTGACATGCGCGGGAATACCGGCATCTTCTCCATCACCGTGCGGGCCGTGAACGGCGGGCCGTCCCCGGTGGTCACGGCGTTTAACTGGCACGGAGTTGAAGTCGTCGGGGACGTGGTCACCACGGACGACGGCGCCGGCCAGACCTGCCAAATCACCGGGGTCGTCCAAGGCGCGTATGGCTACCTCCGCGTCACCCCGGCCGCCGGGGCCGCCGCCGGCCAGCAGTACGAACTGAACGCGACCATCCAGAAGACGGCCGTGAAGTACGAAGTCCTCGCCACGAACACGCTGACCGCGGCCGCCCCGAGCGTCTTCCGGTCCGTGTACGTGAAGCGGGCCCAAGCGATGGTCTTCAACCTTGGGGCGACCGCCGCCGGCGTGCCGGTCGGCGGCGCGGCCCCGGTGGTAACGGCCTCGATCTACAGTCGGGCGGGTCAACTCGTCGCGTCGTGGACCACCGTCGCCGGCACGACGGGCGCCAAGGCGATCATTCTGCTCCCCGGCGAGTACGCTATCCGCGTGACGGCCCCGCTCACGGGGGCGACGACCGTGGCGTACGACCTGCGGATGCTCACGCTGACCGACCCCATCGGCCTCGACCCGCTCGACCCGAACTACGTCGTCCCGCCGATGCCCCCGGCCCCGGTCATCGGCTCGACGACGACCTCCACGACGAATCCGGCGACGGGCGTTACGACCACCACGACCACCACGACGGATCCGACGACGGGCGCGACGACCACCACGATCACGACCACCACGACGAACTTCATCTACGTGATTTACCCGCCCACGTACTACACGTGGCTGCCGCCGCTGCTGTGAGCTTGGGACGGAGCCGGACGCCCGATGCGTCCGGCTCCCCGTTGAATGACTCGCGTTTGAATCCCACCTTGATAGCCCGCCGCCGCCCACCCCCCCTGGTCGAGCCGTGCTTGGATCTTCGTCTCATGACGAGCGTTGCCACCCTTTCCGACGGTGAGTTGGTCGACCGCTATTGCGCCGGGGACCAGCGGGCCGCGACGGCCCTCTACTACAAGTACGAACGCCGCCTGCGGGCCTTGGCGAAGTCCCGCCTCGGCCGCCAATTCGCCGGGCGGTTCGACCCCGACGACGTCGTCCAGGCCGTCTTCGTCGCCCTGTTTACCAAACTCGACTACGAGCGAGAGAGCCTGCCGGACCGGGGGGACCTGTCGGCCCATCTGGCGGCACTGACGGTGAACAAAGTCAAAAATATGGTAGAGTTCCACAGTGCCGCGAAGCGCGCCGTCAACCGGACGATCTCGACGGCCGACGATGAAGGGACCGGCGACCACTGGGGCGCCCGGTCAGATGACGCCCTGTTGCAACTCGTGGCCCAGGAATACTTGACGCGGCTGGACGAGGAGAAGCGCCGGGTGGTCAATCTTCGCATGGCCGGGCACGACATTCCCGACATTGCGGACCAACTCAACCGGCCGCAGCGGACCGTCGAGCGGATCCTGCACGACTTCCGCGCCTGCCTCGTTGCCTCGATTTGACAGCCGACTACCGAGCGCCGCCCCATGAGTCTATCGTTCGACACGGTCAACGGCGGCGAAGAACACGCCTATCTCATGCCGCGCTCGTCCCTCGAATCCTTCCTGGAGTACATGACGGACTACGCCCCGGCCGGCGTCCAGTGGGACCGCGGGCAATTGGCCGCCGCCTGGAAGGCCGCGGCGGCCCGCATGGACCGCCTCCGCGAAACCGAGCCGGACCGCGCGGACGGCCAAGTCGCCCGCCCCCTGCCGGCGTCCCTGCACGCCCACGCGGCCCGCGTCCACGCGGACCCGCATTTCCGGCGCGCCTTCAGTGACTCGGAGTGGGAACTGGGAATCGTGGACTTGGCCGCGGTGGTCGTGTCCCAAAAAATTGTCTGCCTGGATCATGTGCGCCGCGTGCAGGCCCGGCTGGGCGAAGGACGCTCGGCGGCCGACGTGTTCGACTGTTGCCTGCCGACGGCGCAAGCCCCGGCGCCGGCCAAGGCCAGCCGGATCGGCGACGACGAATTCGCCTTCGTGTCCGCGTCGAACGACCTGCGGTTTCTGGAAGCGGTGCTGTTGCGGCCCGACCAAGTCTCGGGCTACCAGGCGTCGGGGCCGGTCGCCGGGATCATTGGCTTGGTGGTGGGGTACGGCGTGAACCATCTTCACGTCTTGTCCGTCGGCGGGCGACTGATTTTGAACAACGGGCACCACCGGGCGTGCGCGCTGTACGCCGCCGGCTACCGGCACGTCCCGTGCGTCGTCCAACAAATCACCCACCCCGACGAGATCGACTTGCACGCGCCGGCGGCCGTCGCCCGCAACGCCGCCTTCTACCTCACGGACCCGCGCCCGCCGCTGATCGGGGACTACTTTGACCCGGCGCTTTCGCACCGGGTCAACCTTCACCTCACGTCGAAGCACGTCCGAGTCAGTTACTCGGTCGATCAGCGGGACATGCCCTGACCAGGATCACTTCTTCTTGCCGGAGACCGGGGCGCACACCGGGGTGGAATGATCACCCTTGCCGGACGACCCCTTGCCCGAGGAGCCGTTCTTGTGGTCCCCCTTGCCCGAGGAGCCCTTGCCCGACGACCCCTTGCTGTGGCTGCCCTTGCCTGACGACCCCTTGCCGTGGCTGCCGTTCGAACTCGGCGGCGTCGTCGGGGGGCACGCGGGCGGCGCCGGGGGGCACGCGGGCTTTTCGCCGAAGTTGTACCCCGTCGCCGTCGTGCAATTCTCCAGCCGGATGCAAGAAATCTTGTCGTCGGTGACCGTCCCGCCGGCGGTGCCGGCCGTGTCCTTGCCGTCTTGGTAGTTCGGCGGCTGACACTCCGAGACGTTGTAATTCCCGGCCGCGAGGTTCGTGAACGAGTAGTTGCCGTTGCAGTCGGTCTTGGTCGTCTGGCAGACGGACTGGCCGCAGTCGGTCTTCCCGAAGAGGACCACCGTCACGCCGGGGATGCCGGCCTCGCCGCACTCGCGGACGCCGTTGCAGTTCGAGTCCACGTAC
This sequence comes from Zavarzinella sp., assembly GCA_043767785.1. Lineage (GTDB taxonomy): Bacteria > Planctomycetota > Planctomycetia > Gemmatales > Gemmataceae > Zavarzinella. Next base: position 6,608 of record JAYUGD010000920.1, read on the forward strand.
ACGGACCCGGCCAACGCGGCCGGGACGCATTTTTCTTCGCACCCCGGGACGTTCAGCACGACGCGGCGGGCCTTGGGGACCGAGCGGGAGCGGAAGCCGTTCAGCCAGGAGTTCAGTGCGTTCTTCATGGGATGAGTCCTTGTTCGGAGAGAGTAAAAATCACAGAGCCACCGGGTTTCCGCCGGCGGCTCAACTTTGGCAACTTGCCGATAACAAGGAATCAGAAAAGGTGTGGGCGAGCCGCCAACAAATTTTTAAATAACTGATAATCGGCGCGCACGACCGTTATTCGTGTACTAACAGAAATCACGATTGCCGGTTTAGTTCAAGCCGATCTCCGGCCCCCCGGAAAGTGACTTTTGTTAACCGACACGTCCCGTTCACCCGCGGTATAAAAAAAACGCCTGGCTCCGGGGCCAGGCGTTGTCGTTGTTTTTATGGTCATGTCACGGCGGGGTGCTGGCGGGCACTCGGCCAAGGGCCGGGTCAGGCGTACCGGTCCCACAGACCCATGTCGTAGCCGGTCCCGGCGTCGCCGGCTTTCAGCATGATGTCGGTGAACCCCGTCCAGTACATGTCAATCGACCCGCCGGAACTGCCCGCGTGTGGGTACATGTTCGCGTAGGTCGAATCCGTGACATTCATCCGAACGGAGTAGGTGCCCGCGGGTAGATTGTCGAAGTGGTACGTCCCGCCGTTGGCCGTCGTAGTGGTCGCGATCACCGCGCCCGTCGCGTCCAGCAAATCGACGGCAATGCCGTCGAGGCCGGTGTCGCCCGCGCCGATCCGGTGATCCCCCCGGCCGGTGTCCGGGTTGACGGCGTCGAGCAGCAATGTGCCGGACAACGACGCCGAGGACTCAACCACCGTGCCGGGGTAGAAGTACTGGAAGCTGGCTTGGCCGGCGTCGCCGCCGACCTTGTTCTGGTCGCCGTCGTGCACCATGACATAGAAGCGGTAGTTGTGCCCGGGGACCAGCACGCCTTTGGCCTGCAGGGCGTTCAGGTCCCACCGCATTTCCGCGCCGTAGCCCTCGTTGGCCAAGGCCGCCGGCGGCGCGTCGGATCCCGCCCCCAGGTTCCAGTTATTTTTCACGGGATCGACAGAGGTGTTCACCGATACCGTGGGCGTGCCTGTGGTGTAATCCACCGTCCGCGAGAAGGACTTCCACGAGCCGAACACGGCGCTGGGGGTGAGGGCGGTTCCGCCGTACTGCCAATCGCCACTCCGGCTGTTGGGGTTGGCGGTGGTGTCCGTGATGAACAGCGACGGGGCCATCGGCCGACCGGACAAGTCGGTCCCGGCCTGGTCGCCGGCGGTGGCCGTCGTGCCGACGGCCGGATTGAGGGCGACGCCGGGGTTGGAAGTCAGCGGGGTGATCGGGTAATTTGTGGCCGTTGAGCCGGCGGCCGTCTTCACCACGACTTGGCCGACGCCCAGGGCCAAGGCGTGCTCGTCGTTATACCACACTTGGAACGCGTTATTGGTCAAGTCCAAATTGGCCGCGCGGAGCACCGAACTCTCGTTGAACGCCACGCTCGTCAGCGGGTTGCTGCTGGGGAACGGGTAGTCGCTCATGCCGTCGCCCAGCGACGCCTTCACGCCCTTGGAGGCGGAGAAGTTGCCGGTGTAATTCGTGCCGCCGCCCCCGGTGCCGCCGCCAATAACCGAGGCCTTAAAGGCTTCCGGGGCGCCCGACTGGTCGCCGTTGCGATACGTGCTCAAGTCCTTGCTGTCTACCGGCTTCACGCCCACGGCATTGTAGTCGCTCGTGAAGTTCTTGTAGACGGCGGCCGCCCAGGACCAGTTGACGGTGACGCCCGCCGTGTCGCTCCAGATGTTCGCCTGCCATGACACGTTCTTAATGCCGCCCGGCAGGTCAGTCCGAACCGGCAGCGCCAGTCCCGTCAGAAACACATCGCCGGCGCCCTTGGCGGGCGCGCTGGTGTCCCAGTCGTTGTCGGTCGGGTCGAACGAAATCGCGGCCGAGGTGGCGCCCGGCGTGATGACGATTTCCGCGTTGGGTACGGCCAGGTGATACGGGGTGCCGCCGGCGGTGAAGTCGATCGACCCATTTTCAACGTGCAGGGTCACCTGCGACGACCCGAGGCCGCTCAGTTGCGCGGAACTGTTGAACCAGATAGTGTTGCCGGCCGCGATCTTGGCGCCGTTAAAGGCGGCCGAAATCGTGGAAACTGTCGGCGTTTCGCGAGATTCCAGCGTCTCGACGCCGAGACGGCGCGGGAGTCGGTTGCGGGATTTTAAAGCGGGGCTGCGGCGCATGGGACAATACCTCTCGTGAAAATGGTGGGACGTTGGCGGTAGGTGGTCATTCACCTGGACTGAGAGGGGTCAGCGGCAGGAGCAAGTCGTTGAGTCAATTCGGAGCCGAGGCAGTCAAAGGCAACGAAAGCGGGTCTGGCGGGAGTTCGTTGCCGGCCTGTTGCAAGACTGTAGAGTCAAGCCGGAGAATCGTCAAATGCGTTGCAACCGGAATTGTCGATCTATTTTTGCCGCTCAATTTGCCTCATGCGTTTCTTCAACTCAGCGCACAACACAGACAGGAATGCGGATGCGATCATAAATTTCTGACAGGCGAATTAACAATCGGCCGCGACTCATATGGGTAACGCCACTTTCACTTTCGGTTTTCGGCCGATGCGTGCTAGGCTCGGGTAATACTCGTCGCTACGTTGGCCAATTTGCTTGCGAAGCCACTGCCAATCAAGGCAGGGATTGACCATCGTTTTTGCCCGCACTCACTCATACCCGCCATGTGAGAACATTACGTGAACATCGAACCTCTCACCCGCGAACGCGACAAGCGGCTCATTCGCCGTAAGCCAGTCAAACGTGGGGTGGTGGCCCAATTTCGCCGCGGCCAGTTAGGCTTGGGCGCCGACATCGCTCTGAGCATCGTGGACATCTCGGACAGCGGCATGTGCTTGGTCGTCAGCGCGGTGTTGGGGAAAGGCGATGACGGGGAAGTAATCCTCGCCGGCGTGGGCCGCAGCAAGCCGCTCAAGATGGCTTGTGAGGTGCGGTGGTGCGTACCGCACGGGGAAAAAGCCTTCCGCGCAGGCATTCGGTTCCGCAAGCGAATTCCGTACGCGGATCTGGATCAATACTGTTAAGCCCGCGCGGACCGCCCGCGGCGCCTCAGAAGACGAGGCAGACGGACCCGTAGAAATTCGTCATCATCTCCGCCGCGGGGAGGTCGATCATTGCATGGGTTCTTCCGGGCAGAGGTGTAATGGGAAATCGCGATTCCGTCGACCGCGGACCGGCCCAGTTTCCCCCGAACCAGCCCCCCGATCACACTAGTGGTCTGTCACACCTTAATTGTCGGGTAAACCGATTTCAGTTTCGTGCGAGCATCGTCGATCTTCATTTGCCAGTCGACGCCGCGTTGGGTGG
>JAYUGD010000921.1:0-10016 GCA_043767785.1 Zavarzinella sp.
TTTCCTCTGTGCTCTCTGTGTCCTCTGTGGTTCAGACTCTTCTCTTTAATCCGGGAAGGCGATCGTCGTGCTCATCATCTCTCGGCCCAGCACCACGCCCGGATAAACTCGCTCGGCTTCGGCCCGGTACTGTTCGGGGAACGGCAACGCTGGGCTGTAGTGCGTCAGCCACAATTGCCGCGCGCGGGAGGCGGCCCCCATTGTCGCCGACTCGGCGAAGACCATGTGCTTGTTCTCCAGCGCCTTCGGCAGGTCGGCCGGGTCGCCGTACATCGCCTCACAGATCAGCAAGTCCACGTCCGTCACGAATTCCACCAACTGTTGCGTCGGCCGTGTGTCCGTCACGAACCCGACGGACAACCCCGGCCGGGGCGGCCCCAGCACGTCGTCCGGCGTGTGCGTCTTCCCCTCATATGTGATCGTTTCGCCGCGCTGAAGTTGCTTCCAGAAGGCGACCGGCAGGCCGAGGGCCTTGGCGTTCTCCGGCAGGAACGGCCGGGCGCGCGGCAAGTCGAAGCGGTAGGCGAGGCACGGGATTTCGTGCTCGGCCCACGCGGCCGTCACTCGCAGCGGGCCGACGGAGACGACGTCGTCCGGCTTGCCGGTCATCTCGCGGCAGCGGACGGGGTAGGGGAGGTGCGGGGCGATGACGCGCAGGCCGTCGACGATGCGGCCGATGCCGCGCGGCCCGCAGATCGTCAGCGGCTCGGCCTTGGTCCGCCCGCTGTTGCCGACGGTGAGGAGCAGGCCCGGGATGCCGCCGACGTGGTCCGCATGGAAGTGCGTGATGAGGATGGTGCCGATGTCCTTGATGCCCCACCCGAGCTTGCGGAGGCCGACTTGCGTCCCCTCCCCGCAGTCCAGCAGGATCATCTCCCCGCCGCACCGCACCAGAGCGCTCGACAGTGGCCGCCCCGGCATGGGCAGCGTTCCCCCGACCCCCAACAACCCCACGTCGATCATGAATCCCCGCTTCCGCGACAACAGCAATGCCGATTAGTCTATCGGACGGCTTGGCGGGGGCAGTGGTTCGTGGCAGCGCCATGAAAGGCATTAACCACAAAGGCACAAAGGTCACACTAAGTTTCACAGGGAAGACCGGACAGGAAATCCATCTTCTTTGTGCGTCTTTGTGTGACCTTTGCGCCTTTGTGGTTAATGCCATTTCCGGGATGCCGCGTCACTTCCCGGCGAACGCCTTGTACTGCTCGGCCACCTTTGCCGTTTGGGTATCGCCGGGGTGGAGGAGGATGCCGTAGCGCAGTTTCAGGTGGTCGCCCTTGGCCATCTTGGCGAGGTCGGTGTTGTCCTTGCGGTCCGGGAAGCCGGCCCCGTGGCGGCCGAACGGGTTGGCGGCCATGAGGCCGTACCCGCGGCTGTGCCAGCAGGCCCGGTACTTGTTGGCTGGGTCGTCGAACACGGCGATGCCGGCCGTCGCGTCCCCGACTTTGCCGACGTAGTCGTTCCAGTCCGACTGGCGGCCCCACACGTCCTTCTCGTTCTTCTTGCCGTCGGCATTGACATAGTGGCCGTTGCCGCCGACGACCTTGATTTCGTCGTTCACGCGCACGCCCATCGACCCCTCCTTCGTGTCCCCGAACGTGAGCGGGCACACGGAGGCGTGCAGGTCGATTTCAAGGACGATGAGGCGGTTGTCGCCCGCCGTCGTGAAGCGGATCACCCGCGTCTCGTCGAGGATTTTGACGCCATCCGCGGACTTCCATGCGTTGGTCGTGGACAGGCTGACGACGTTCCCCTTGGTGATCGTGGACGTGACGCCCGTGCATTCGATGGTGCCGTGGCCGGCCTGCTCGGACCAAAAGTCCACGCCCTTGACGTGCGTGTCCTTCGATTTGGTCTTCAACTCGACCCCCTCGGGGATCACGTCCCCGTGGCAAAACCACGCGGACTTTTGGTGGACGTGATCTTTGGTCTCCTTCGGCAGCCCCGTCACCATCGGCCACCCGCGTGTCACGGGCACGTCGGGGGCCGCGTTCAGCGGGTAGAAGTACGGCTTGGCCACCTCTTTGCCGTAGTGGTATGTGGCGGCGAGGTTCTTGTTGTGGAAGAACGAAATCTTGCCGTCGCCCATGATGGCGGAGACGGCAGGGGCGTCGTCCGCGGTCGCGGGGACGGCGGCGGCGAGGAACAACAGAGTCACTAACAAACGCATGGGTGCAGCCTTTTATTGGGGGAGAGTCGTCGGGGCCGTCGGCCGGCCGAGGTGCTTTTGGAAGTGCCCGGCGACGCGGGCCCACAGCCGTTCGGTAATGATCGGGTCGGGGACCATGTGCGTCAGGCCGGGCAGCGGCAACACCTCGAAGTCCCGCCCGGCCCGGAACAGGGCGTCCGTCAGCCGCAGCGTGTGCCGGAAGTACACGTTGTCGTCGGCCGTGCCGTGGACGAGCAGCAGCGGGCGTTCCAACTTCGCGGCCAGCGGCAGCAGGGAGGAGGCGTCGTATTCCTTCTTGCTCTCGGGCAACAGGCCCATGTAGCGTTCCGTGTAGTGGGTGTCGTAATCTTCCCAGTCCGTCACGGGGGCGCCGGCGACGGCGGCCTTGAACACGTCCGGCCGCTTCAGCACGGCGAGGGCCGACATGTACCCGCCGAACGACCAGCCGGTGATGCCCACGCGGGTCAGGTCCATTGCCGGGTGTTTCTCGGCGAGTAGTTTCAGCCCCGCCACCTGATCGTCGAGCGGCGCTTGGCCGAAGCGTTGGTAAATGGCCCGCTCCCAGTCCCGGCCGCGGCCGGGCGTGCCGCGGTTCTCGACGGCGACGACGATGAAGCCCTGGTCGGCCAGCCACTGCGGCAGCAGCCAGTTCCGCATCCCGCGGACGACGTGCAGGTGGTGCGGGCCGCCGTAAACATCGACGATCACCGGGTACTTTTTCTTCGCGTCAAAATTCCGCGGCAGGACGACATTCGTGTTGAACGCCGGGTTCTTGCCGACTGGCTCGAACTTCACACGGGGCGTCATCGGCGGCTCTTCGGCGACGCTCGGCAATTCGCCGAGAATCTTGTCGCGGTTGTGGACGACCGACTTCGGCATCCCGGCCGGCGATGTGCGCGTCAGGACAAAGACGGCCTTGTTCTCGCTGTACACGACCGACTCCAAGCCTTCCCCCTCGCCGAGCCGGAACGACTTGTCGGACCCCGGCTTCTGATCCTTTATCTCCGGCGCGAAATGCCGCGTCTGGGCGTGCATTTGCGTCGCGTCCGCCGAGCCGAGGAAGACGACTTCGGACCTCTTCGGGTCGAAGTGGACGAAATGTTGGAAGCCGATGTCGTAGGGGACGACGATGTCCGCCAGCGACCCGTCGGCCCGGCGCAGTTCCACGCCCGGCCCTTTGCCGTACTCACTGACCCAGAGGAATTCGTCGGATTCCACCCACTGCGGCATGTCCTGCCGGATGTTCGTGAACGCCACGTCCCTTTCTTCAACGAGTTTTTTGCACGCCCCCGTGGTCGGATCGACGTGGTGAAGCTGGATTTCCTGCTGCTTGCGGTCCTGAATCTGGATGGTGAGCGGCCCCAACTTGTCCCATTTGACGGCGACGAGGTACTCGAAATTCTTTACGTCCCATTCCACCCACGTCGGCTTGCCGCCGTCGATGGATACGATGCCGAGTCGCACGGCGACGTTCTTCTTGCCGGGGCGGGGGTAGTACTGGGCCTGCGGCTTCTGCTCCGGCTTGGTCGGGTCGGCGACGTACCACGTCTCGACGCCTTTGTGATCGACTTCCTCGAACGCGATCCGCTTCGAGTCCGGCGACCACCAGTAGCCGGAGAAGCGGCCCATCTCTTCCTGGGCGACGAACTCCGCGAGGCCGTTGGTCTTCACGGCCGTACCGCCGGTGGTGACGGCCGTTCCTTTGTCCGTCGCCAAGTCATACACGTACACGTCCGTGTCGCGGACGTAGGAGACTTTCTTGCCGTCCGGAGACCACTTCGGGTCGATGATCGTCCCCGCCGGAATCTTCAACTCCCGCACGGCGGCGGACGGCCGGTCGTATACGAACAGCTTGCCGGAGAGTGGCAACAAGATCCGAGTCCCCGCCTCATCGAGGTGGTAATCGGCGAAGCCCCCGGCGCTGACGCGCATGCGCTCCCGCCGAGCCTTCTCCTCGGGGGTCAGCTTTTCCTCGGCCCCTTTCAGCAGGGCCGCGGCCGTCAGCAACTCGCGGGTCTTCCCCGTGGCGCAGTCGAACTCGTACAGGCTGCGCTTCGGGTTCTTGGCCGCGGACCGTAGGAACAGCACCGTCTTGCCGTCGGGGGAGGGCTTCGGGCTGACGGGCCGGCCGAGTTGGAAGCCCCGCGTCTCCGCGTACTGCCGCAGGAACGCGGCGTCCAAGGGCTTCTCGTCGGCGGGAACGGCCATCGGTGTCAGCCACGCAATTAGGAAAAGCAGACTTCGGTTCATGATGCCCCGCACTGTACCACAGATGATCGAGGGAGCCGAGCGTTTTCGGCCGTCAGTTAATCGAAACTTCCACGCGGTCCGCGAAGGCGGTCACGATGTCTTCGTGGACCCGCACCATCCCGGCGACGAGGCGGGCGTGCAGCCAGTCGGCCTTGCGCCGGACTTCCCGCCACAGGCGCCACGCCTCTTCGACGCGGGTGAGCAGCGACCCGCCTTTGCCGTCCGGCAAAATCGCGTGGGAACACAGGAAGTGGTCGAGCGGCATGTGTTCGATCAGGGCCGCCACTTCCGAGTCTTCCCCTTGCTTGGCCCACTCAAGAATCTCCTCCAAGCGGTCGAGGGCGTCCGTCACGCTGGCGCTGACTTCCCGCAGAAACCGGCCGGTCGGCCGCAGCGTCTCCGCGAGGGCGGCGCCGTCCCGCTGCAAGACGCGCGCCCACTGCCGGGCTTGGGACACCAGCGTTTGGAGCCGCACTACGGCCTCGGTGCGGCGGGCCAATTCCTCGGCGAGCCGGGCGTCGTCCAGTCGGGCGGCCAACTGTCGGTGGACGACGTGCAGCCGGTGGTCGTACCCGGCCAAGGCCTGCTCGGCCTCACGCTTCGCCCGCGTCAGGTGTTCGGCTTGAATATCGTCCTTGCGCGTGCGGCCGACCTTGCCGGCGATCTTGTCGGCCCGCTTGGCCGCCTCGGCCCACCGCTGAAACACTGTTGCGGCCTCGGCGTACAGCGTCGGCAGCGCGTGCCACAGGTCGGACTCGTCTTCCGGCAACACCGACGTTTCGCGGTCAGCCTTCGACCCCGGCTCGACGAGCCGGCCGTTCCCGTAAATGCCGCACGTGGCAGCCGGGAAGGTCGGGTCGCCGTCGCGGTACAGCCAGCGGCGCAGCAGCGAAATCGGGACGGCGTACTTGCTGGTGATGTCTTCGCCCAGGCGCCGGTAGTGCCGTTCACTTAACTCCCGGCGGTCGGCCGCGAGGTGGTCGAGCAGCAGCGTACTCGGCCGGGAGTCCACGTCGTTCCACAGGTAGTCGCGCTTGGCGCGCTCCTCCCGCCGGTCGCCGTCGGGGAAGCCGGCCCAACAGTCCGAGGCGTACCGGCTGCCGAGGTCGAACCACTCGCGGTCGCGGGCGAGCGTCGGCGTGCGGGGCGGCTGGAGGGCCTGCCACTCGGCGCGGGCCTCGTCGTTGAGGTGCAGCCGGATTGCGTCCGGCGTCAGCGTGAACAGGTTCTCGGCCCAGAAGCCCGACTCCGAACAGTGCAGCACGAGGGCGTCCACGGCTTTCAATAGCTGGCGCAGATGGTCGGCTTTCACCATCGAGAGGAGAGTGGCGTCCGTCCCGGTGAGTTGGCACGCGGTCTCGTCGGCCGCGAACGGGTTGGCGTGCCGCGACTCGTTCCAGTGAATGCCCTTGAGGACCAAGATCACCGGCCACGCGGACAGCCACCACAGGGCTTGGACCGCTTTGCCGATGCCAGAATCGTTGCTCGCCCACCCATCTTCGCCGTACAGCCGGAGGACCAGCCGTTGCATCAGCCGGGCGTGCCGCTGCTCCCACTTCAGACCGCGGGTGCGGGCCAATCGCAACGAGAGCAGGGCCTTGAGTTCCCCGAGGGAGAAGAGTTCCACCACCCACTGGCCGATCACCAGATGGGATCGCAACCCCCCGGCCGGCGTTGAGCGGTCAAGCCAGCGGCACTCCGCGGAGGCGTTGACGATCAGCCCATCCGGCAATCGGGCCGACTGGTCGGCGGCGATCTTGTTGATGAAGTCCCACAGCCCCGGCTGATCGACGGCCGAGACGGATCGCATGTCTTGCGGCGGTTCGTTCGACCGGCCCGCGAACGCCCGCAAGGAACCCACCGTGGCGAGGCCGAGACCGGCAACGGCCATCGCCCGCCCACTCCAGACCTCGGAGAGATCAGTCGCTAGCCAAATGGCCGTCCCCGCCAAGGCGAACGGCCACAGGAGCGGCAGTAGGAAAGCGAAATAGAGCAACCCCGTGCGGAGACGCTCGCCGGGCGTCATCGGGCGGGCGCGGGCCGACAATGGGACCGCGACCTCGCGGGGGGACGGCGGATACAGCGAATCCCACATGGGTGCGCGGGTGATGAGAAGATTTTCAGAAACGATCCCGTGATGATATAGCACGCCATTAACAACGCCCACGGACGGCCGTCCGTGGGCGTTCCGTGCTGTGTTAGCCCCCCGCAGGCGCAATGCGGCCGTCCATCGGGCTGCTGGCGTTCGCGTACAGCTTCTTCGGGATGCGGCCGCTCTGCGCCGCCCACCGGCCGGCCTCGCAGGCATTTCGCATGGCCCACGCCATGCGCACCGGGTCTTGGGCCGAGGCGATGGCCGTGTTCAGCAGGACGCCGTCGCACCCCAGTTCCATGGCGAAGGCCACGTCGCTGGCCGTGCCCACGCCCGCGTCGATGATGACCGGGTAGTCCGGGTCATTCTCTTTCAAATATTCGAGGCAGATGCGGATGTTGTTGGCGTTCAGCACCCCTTGGCCGCTGCCGATCGGGCTGCCCGCCGGCATCACGCTGGCGGCGCCGGCCTCTTTCAGCCGCTTCGCCAAGACCGGGTCGTCGGACGTGTAAACCAGCACCTCGAAGCCTTCCTTTACCAACACTTCCGTCGCCTTGAGCGTGTCCACCGGGTCCGGCAGCAGCGTCTTCTTGTCCGCGAGGCATTCGAGCTTCACCCACTTGGCCCCGGCGTTGCCGAGGTTCGTGAGCAACTCGCGGGCGAGCCGGGCGTGCCGGATGGCGTCCTCGGCGCTGAAGCAGCCGGCGGTGTTCGGCAGGATCGTGTAGCGGTCGAGGTCCAAGTAGTCGAGGAGGTTGCGGCCCTCCTTGTCCACCAGTCGTTCGCGGCGGACGGCCACCGTCGTCACCTCGCACCCGCTGGCGGCCAGGCTGTCCCGCATCAGGTCGTAAGTGGCATACTTCCCGGTGCCGGTGAACAGACGGGACTTAAACGTGAACGAGCCGACTTTGAGCGGCTTGTCCGCGGGCGGGGCCGGGTCGGCGCCGCCGCCGACGAGGGTGACGATTTCCACGCGGTCGCCGTCCTTCAAGTGGTGCGTCGGCTGCTCGTCCCGCCGGACGACGTGCTCGTTGACTTCCACGGCCAAGTATTTCGGGTTCTTGCCCAAGAGGTCGATCAGCCCGGCCACCGTCAGCGGGGCGGGGAGGTCGCGGGCTTCCGAATTGACGGTGATGCGTGCCATTGGTGTCCGATCCAACTTTTCTCTGGGCCTTTCGTCAGGATACGAACGGGCCGGCCGTGATGTCCCGGTCGGCGATCTCGCGGCCTTGCGGGGATAAAGTCAAATGGTGATTCTCAAAATGGACCCAGCCGTTGCTCATGGCCCGGCGCACGATGCGGTCCGTCGCGGCCGCGGTCCACCGGAAATGCGTGTGCAAGTCCCGGCGGTCACTTTCGGCGGCCTCTTCGGGCGTGCCCTCATGATTCCCCAAATGAATCAGCAATAGGCGATCGTGCATCGCTTGCCGGAGGCGTCGCCTTTCGGCCCACAGGCGAATCAGGCCGTATTTCGGTGAGCCAAGCCACGTGACGGCGAACAGAAAGCCCATGACGGTTGCCACCGTGCCGGCAATGTTCGTATTCAGAGAGACGGCGACAGCCGTGCCTAGGAACGAACCACAGACGGCATACGCGACACTCATCGCCACAAACCAGTCGAGGTGATCCGTCAGCAAGTTCGCGCTCATGGCCGGAAGCACGAAAAAGGCCACGACCAGCGCAAGGCCCGTGGCATCGAAAGCGGTGACCACGGTAAAGGAAACCAACGTCATGAGTCCGTAGTGCAGCACGGCCGGCAAGAACCCGAGGGCGGCGGCCAAGGTCGCGTCGAACGTCGAGATTTTCAGTTCTTTGAAGAAGACCCCGATGGCCGTCAGGTTGAGCAACGTCATCCCGCCCATGACGATCAGCGAGCGCGGCCCGACATCGTACTCGGCGATTTCCAAGCGGTGAAACGGCGCGAGTTCGGCGAATCCGAACAGCACTTGGTCGATGTCCAGGTGCGTGTTGCGGGCGAAGAGCGTGGCGAGGATGATCCCGCCGGCGAACAAGGCCGGGAACGTGAGGCCAATGGCCGCGTCCTCCCGCACGACCTTGGACCGCGACAGGGCTTCGATCAGTGCCACCGTCACCAAGCCGGTGGCCGCCGCCCCGAAGAGGAGCCACGGGGAATCGAGTCGCCGGACGATCAGAAACGCCACCACGATGCCGAACAGCAAGACGTGGCCGATGGCGTCCGTCATGAGGGCCAACCGGCGCAACAGCAGGAACGGCCCCAGCAACGCGCAGGCGACGGCCGTGACCGCCACCGTCGCCAAGACTTCCAGAAACTCGGAGGAAAACAGCATGTGTGCGTGTGGGGTCAGAGCCGCCGTTGCCGGTTCGAGAGGTACTCGATGAGTGCCTTGTCGAAGTTGACGCCGGTGTGAATGGGGACGTAGTCGATGTTGGCCGCGAGCGACTCCGAGCGGAGCTTCTCCCGGAACTCGGCCAGCCCGCGCAGGTAGTCTTCCTTCATGCCGCGGGCGTCGAGTTGCAGCTCTTCCTTCGTCTCCACGTCCTCGAATTCGATCAGCCCCTCGAAGGGGAATTCCACCTCGGCCTCGTCCAACACATGGAACAGGATGATCTCGTTGCCGCGGTGCCGGAGTTGGTGCAGCGACTTCAACACCGGCTCGGGGTCGGTGAGAAAATCACTGAACACCATGACGAGACTCTTGTGCCGAATCATGGCGGCGAGTTGCTGAAGCCCAAGAGCAAGGTCCGTTTGCCCGGCCGGCTTGAGGTTTGACAGCATGGCCAGCATGTTGCCGAGTTGCGACCGCTTGCTCTTGGGCGGCAGCACGTCCTTGATCTTCTCGCCAATCGTCACCAGCCCCACCGGGTCTTGTTGGTGGATCATCAGGTAGCCGAGCGCGGCGGCGAGGCAGATGCAATATTCGAACTTCGTGAGCCGTTCCGACTCGTCACTGGTCTGGCCCGTTTTCAGTTGCTTGCCGCCGGCCACCTTGGCCTTCTCCATCTCGCGGATGCCGCACCAGTCCATGGACGCGCTGAGGTCCATCACCAGGTAGCCGGTCAGGTTCGTCTCGGCCTGGAACTTCTTGACGTAGTAGCGGTCCGTCTTGGCGTAGACGTTCCAATCCAAGTCCTTGAGGTCGTCGCCGGGGGCGTACTTGCGGTGTTCGGAGAACTCGACCGAGAAGCCCTGGAACGGGCTGGCGTGCAGCCCCGAGAGGAACCCCTCGACGATGAACTTGGCGCGCAGGTCCAGCCGGGCGACCTGGGCAATGACGTTCGGGTTCAGGTATTTCTCGGAGGACATGGGTGGCCGCTCAATATTCCTTGATCAGTTCGTCGCCTCCGGCGGAATACCAGCCCTGACCCTCGATTTGGTAAAAGCCGTCGGCTTTCTGGGAAATCGCCCGGCTCAAGGCAGTGCAAATCTCGTCCAGCAACCCCTCGTTCGGGTGGTCGATGGGCTTCCGCAGGGTGATGAGTTGCTCCGTCTGGATCACCCGTTCCATCAGGGAAACGTGG
>JAYUGD010000922.1:0-3637 GCA_043767785.1 Zavarzinella sp.
CAAGAAGCCGAAGGGCCGGACCTATCTGCTGTCGGGCTTGCTGCGGTGCCAGTGCGGGGCGCACATGGTCGGGGCATCGGCCCACGGCCGCACCGACGTAAACTACTACTACGTCTGCACCCGCCAGCAGCACGAAGGGGGCAAATACTCCTGCCAGTCTTCCCGCATTCCGGCGGTGGCACTGGAGAATGCTCTCATCGGACGAATTTCCGAGATAGGCCGGATGGTTGAGGCGAGGGACCGCATCGTTCAGGAAGCTCTATCCTGCCTCGGCGGTGAGGCAGTCCGGCTCCGAGAAGAAGAAGACCTGGCCCGCCGCCGCCTGTCTCAAGTTCGTGCCGACATCGGCAGGCTCGTGGAAGTGCTGAAGAGCCTCGGGGCGAGGGGGCTTGCCAGCGTCCAGTCGGAATTGGAGCGGCTGGAAGATGAAGAGGGGCAGATGAAGAGGAGCCTCACCGACATCGCCAAACGGCAGGCACCCGTCGAGCGGGTCAGCGACGACGCCCGCTCGTTTCTGGAAACCTGGCAGGACATCGGCGAGTTGCTGGTGTCGGCCACGCCGGAAGAGCGGATGCAAATCCTCCAGCACTACATCGAGGTGGTCGAACTCGGGTTGATCGATCCGGAAACCCGAACCGGCTCCTACGCCATGCGTCTGTTCCCGGAAGTTCGGCCCGACCGGGGCTTCGATTTCGGCTGCGATCACGGGCCGGATGACTCAACTCCAGGCCCGAAAACGACAAACGGAGCCATCCCCGCAAGCGAGAACGGCTCCGCATGTGTTAACCCAGGACGGTTTGGTTCGCATAACCGTCCAGAAAGCTCCGCGACTTGGACTCGAACCAAGAACCGTCCGATTAACAGTCGGATGCTCTACCATTGAGCTATCGCGGAATATACGGTCAACAGTCACTTTTCATCGGCCGCGGGTTCGCCCGACTTCGGCGATTCCTGGCCGCATTACCAAGATAGGCGCCTGTCCGGGAGGGAGCAAGAGGGGGGATTCGCCGGGCGGGTGAAATTTCCCCGGCGTTTTGGCCGGCTTTTGCCGGAAGGCGCTGGCCCGACCCGCGGGGGGCAATTCAATACACGGGAAGACGTTCGGCCGATTCCACCATCCTCCCGGAGATTCCATGCGCCTCGCCACCCTGAACACGCCCCAAGGCCCGCACGCCGCGGTCCAAGTCGGCGACTCCTACGTCGATCTCGTTGCCACCGACGCCAAGTTCCCGGCCTCCGTGCGGGACTTGCTCGCCAACCCCGCCCTCCTGAAGGAAGCCGAGGCGGCGGCCAAGTCGCCGACGGCGGTCAAGGTGCCGGTGGCCGGGGCGAAGTTGCACGCCCCGGTCCACAACCCGCAGAAAGTCGTGTGCGTCGGCCTCAATTACCGCGACCACGCCATCGAGAGCAAGATGGCGATCCCCAAGGAGCCGGTGCTGTTCAGCAAGTTCCCGTCGGCCCTGATCGGCAGCGGGGAGGCCATCGTCGCCCCCAAGGTGTCCACGCGGGTGGACTTCGAGGCCGAGTTGGTCATCGTCATCGGCAAGACGGGCCGCAAGATCTCCGAGGCGGCCGCGATGGACTACGTCGCCGGGTACGCGGTCGGCCACGACGTGTCGGCCCGCGACTGGCAACTGGAGAAGGACGGCAAGCAGTGGATGGCCGGCAAGACGTTCGACACGTTCGCCCCGGTCGGCCCGGTGTTGGTCACGAAGGACGAAGTGGCCGACGTCCACAACCTCGGCATCAAGTTGCGGCTCAACGGCAAGACCATGCAGAACAGCAACACGAAGGAGTTCATCTTCTCCGTGCCGCAGATGGTCGCGTACATCTCGCAGATCGTCACCTTGGAGCCGGGGGACATGATCTTCACCGGCACCCCGCCGGGCATCGGCCACGCCCTCAGCCCGCAAGTGTACATGAAGGCCGGCGACGTGGCCGAGGTGGAGATCGACGGCCTGGGCACGCTGACGAACCCGGTGATTTCCGACTGACGGGGCTGGTCAACTGTCCGCTTCCGCGTCCGCCTTCGGGTCGTACTTGACCGGGGACAGGGCGCGGCGGAGGATGTCCTTCATCACTTCGATTTCCGGCTTGCGGCCCGTGAACAGTTCGAACTGGATGGCCGCCTGCCGGACGAACATGTCCACGCCCGACACCACTTGGCTGCCGCACTGCCGGGACTCCTTGAGCAGCATGGTTTGCTCCGGGTTGTAGATGGTGTCGAACACCACCATGCCCGGCTTGATGCAGCTCAGGTGCAGCGGGGTGTCGTCCAGGTTCGGGTGCATCCCGACCGGCGTGCAGTTCACCACGATGTCGCATGATATTTGGTGCCGCTTCTCCCACTCGACGGCCTTGCCGGCCACCTCGGCGGCCAACTTCTCGGCCCGTTCCATCGTGCGGCCGGCGATGTACAGCGGGGCCACGCCGGCCTGGTGCAGGGCGTGAACGACGGCCCGCGCCGCGCCGCCGGCCCCGAGGATCATCGCGGAACATGTGTTCAGCGGCTTGGCGACGCCGTCTTCCGTCTTGGGCAGCGTGTTCTTCAACGCCTGCAAGGCCGCGTCGTAGTCCGTGTTGGCCGCGTGGAACCCGTCGGGCCGTCGCACCAGCGTGTTGGCGGCCGAAGTCTCCAAGACCCGGGCGTCTTTGACGACGGCGATCGCCGCCGCGGCTTCTTTGTGCGGAATCGTAACGCTGTACCCGGACACGGGAAGTTGCTCGAAGGCCTTAATGGTCTCCGCGAAGTCGCCGCGCGGCACGCGGAACGGCAGGTACACCGCGTTCTCGCCGACCTTGCGAAACATCGCGTTGTGCAAGGCCGGGCTGAAGCTGTGGGCGACGGGGTCGCCCATGACGCCGTACACTTTCGTGTCCGCGTCGATCAGCCGGACTTGGTAGAACCGCGTCACCTCGTCCAAGGACGGCAGGCCGGGGGCGATGCCGCGCTCCTTGTTGAACGCCGCGTACATGAACGGGGAGCCGACCTTCAGCGACAGCACCCTGCTCGGCAGGCCGATCTCGCCCATGCAGTGGCCGACGGTCGGCTTCGTGGCGTTCTTGATGACGTTCAGCACCCGCATGCAGTCTTTGGGGTGCTGGGCCATCGTCACGATCTTGATGACGTCGGCGTCTTGGGCGGCCATCTTGGCGTAGATGTCCTCCAAGTCGTCCGGCGTCTTCTCGAAGTTGTGGTAGCTGACGATCCGCTTCACCGTGCCGAACCGCCGGACCTCGTCGGCCATGTCCGTCTCGAGGTCCACCCAGTCGAACCCGCCGACGATGGCCTGCCGCAAGACGGTGCGCCGCTCGTCCTCCGTCCCCTTCCACCGGCCGCCGTCCGCGGTGCGGCGGAGCGTGGCGACCCACTCGCACTTCTTGTGCGGCACCAAGCGCTGGAAGTCCACGGCCCGGGACAGGAAGTCCAACCGGACTTCGATGAACTTCGCCCCGTGCTTGGCGGCCTCCTCCAGCTCGATCTGCATCATCTTGTGCCGGGTGCGGCCGACGATCACGCACACGCGGTCGGGGACGGAAAGGGACACGGGCGAGTCTCCGAGTGGGTTCGGATTGTTGATTTTATGGGAACTCTCGACGAATGACACGGTGAGCCGAGGGCCGTGAGGCCCCGGGT
>JAYUGD010000923.1:0-1161 GCA_043767785.1 Zavarzinella sp.
CGTTTACCTCACCCCCTAACCCCCTCTCCGAAGCGGAGAGGGGGGACCAAACCAATACGACTCGCGCCCGCTTGCTCCCCCTCTCCGCTTCGGAGAGGGGGCCGGGGGGTGAGGTAAACGGCCGGCCCCCGCTCGCGGACGCTCTGCCATTCTGAACTGCGTTGCAAAGGAGTTGACCCCATGCGAATCCTGATTGTGTTGTTGGCGATGGCTTGCGTCGGCCCGGCCCGCGCCGCCGAGTGGGAGGTCGTCGCCGCCGACTTGGCGAAAAAAGAGAAGGCCGGCTACGGCGGCCTGTGCGGCGTCCTCGTGGACCGGGCCACCGGCCACGTCTACCTGAACGTTAGCGACAAGGGCCTGTACCACTCCGAGGACGCGGGCAAGACGTGGGGGCCGTTCGCCACGCCGTTCAAGGGCCGCACCGAGTGGCCCGGCTGCATGGCCTTCGACCCGACCGGGCCGGGCGGCAAACTGGTCGTCTCGCTGGTGTACGGGTCGCCGATCCTCGTCGGCACGTCGGCCGGCAAGGCGTGGACGGTTCTCAACCCCAAGTCGGGCCACGTCGATTGGTTCGCCGCCGACTGGACCGACCCGGCGATGAGTTTCATCCTCGCACTGAAGCACGAGTCCGGCGGCGTGCTGTTGGCGTCCCACGACGGCGGCAAGACGGTCGAGGAAAAGGGCAAGGGCTTCGCCGCCGCGTGGGTGTTCGACGGCAAGACGGCCGTGGCGTCGGAAATGAAATCAAAGGACAAGCCGAAGCCCGGCCTCCAGCGCACCACCGACGGCGGCGAGACGTGGGCGCCGTGCGGCGACTACGCCACGGAAGCGCTGCCCAAGTGGCACGCCGGCAAACTCTACTGGCTCGTGGACGGCGCCCTCCTAACGACGGCCGACAAGGGCGTGACGTGGGACAAGGTCAGCGACGTGAAGGACGGCAAGTACGGCCCCCTCTTCGGCAAGGACGCGAAGACCATGTTCGTCTTGACCAAGGCCGGCGTGATTGAATCGACGGACGCCGGCGCCACGTGGGGCAAGCCGATCCCGCTGCCGAAGGAGTTGAAGGGCTGGTCCGCGCTGACGTGGCTGGAGTACGACCCCGTCGGGGACAACCTGTACGTGATGAAGATGACCTCGGAACTGTGGAAGATGAGCCGGAAG
>JAYUGD010000924.1:0-1155 GCA_043767785.1 Zavarzinella sp.
ACCCGCCGCCCGCGACGCGCGTCGCCGCGCTGCCCTCGGCCGACCCGTTCGACTTCAGCAAGCCGGCACCGGCCGCGAAGTCGGCGTTCGGTGCCGCCAGGGCCGCACCCGCGACCAAGCCCGCGCCGAAGCCGGCCGCTCCCGCACCGGCGAAGGCCGTCGCGCCCGCTCCGCCGCCGGTCGCGGCAGCCAAACCGGCCGCGCAACCGCTCTCGTTGGACGACGACGACTTCCAACCGGTCGAGGCACCTCCCGTCAAGGCACCCGCGGCGAAAGCCAGAGCCGCGCCCGCGCCCGTAGAAAGTGCCCCCGCCGACGACAGCCCGTTCGCCTTCTCGAACGCGCCCGAGGCGCCGGCGAATGGCCAGCGCCGGGACGAGAAGGACGACGAGCCTCCGCCCCCCAAGAAGGCTCGCAAGAAGACCGAGGCGGACGAACCGACACCGGCGAAGTCGAAGGCCAAGTCCGAGCCGAAGGGGGCGAGCGGCGGGGGCGGCTTCAACCCGTTCGCCGATTTCGGCGGCGAACCGGACGCGCCCGCGAAGTCCGCGCGCCGAGACGAAGACGAGGACGAAGACGACGGGAAGCCCCGGAAGAATCGCAAGGGGGACGGGGACGAACCGGAGGAGTCGGAGACGCCGCGCTACCGCCGGCCGGAGGAAAAGGGCGGGCTTCGCAAGGCGATGATGCTCACGGGCGTGATCGGGGGGGTCGCGCTCCTCCTCGGCCTCGCCGCCGTCGTCATGTACGTCAAGAATAACCGCAAGGAGAAGGAGCCGGAGCAGGTGAAGAAGGAGGAGCCGCCGCCCCCCATTGTGCCGCCCGACCCGGTGGCGCCGCCGCCGAAGGTCGATCCGCCGAAGAACCCCGATCCGAAGCCGAAGGACAAGAACCCGGACCCGAAGACGAAGCCGAAGGACAAAGACCCCGACCCGCCGCCGGGCACGCGGCCCACGATCGCCCTGCCCAGACTCAAGTCGTTCACGGTCGCGGCGCTGCCGGCCGCGCCGGCGGGGGCCGACCGGCCGCGGGCCAGGACCGACTTCGAGGTGCCGCTGGCCGCGATCAAGCGCGTGTTCCCGCCGCCGGACCCGAAGACGGGCGACGCGTGCGTGCTCATCCAGACCAACGCCGGGTTCAACGGCAAGGGGGAGA
>JAYUGD010000925.1:0-3618 GCA_043767785.1 Zavarzinella sp.
GGAAAGCAGTACCAAGTAGGCCAAAAGCAAGCCAACGAAATCACTGAGTATTACATTTACACCTCCAATGAAGAGGGCGTCGAGATACGCAGCGACACCAAGAAGTAGTCCCCCGCCCCCGTATTCCGAAAGGGGCCTCTCATGACCCGCCCCGCCCGGCCCGGTTTTACACTCCTCGAAATCCTCCTCGTCATGGCGATCCTCGTCGCGCTCGCGGCCATCGCGTTCCCGACCATGAGCGCCATGTACGGGGACGTTCGCGTCAAGGCCGGGGCCGACGAGGTCCGCGGGGCGTGGACCGAGTGCCGCGCCTACGCCATCGACGAGGGGCGGCCGTACCGCTTCGCCGTCCAGCCGAACACCGGCAAGTTCCGCCTCGCCCCACACTCCGACGATTTTTGGAGTGGCGGTTCCGGGCCGGCCTCGATGGGCAGCGAAGACGCCGCCTTGCCGCCGCACATCAGCGAGGGGGAGCTGCCGAAAGACATCACCTTCGACGTGCCGGACGGCTTCGGCGAAAGCACGCCGGACGGGTGGACATCCATCGCCGTCTTCCTCCCGGACGGGTCGGCCGAGGCGGACCGCGAAGTCACGCTGAAGGCCGACGACGTGCGCCCAGTGGTGATCCGCGTCCGGGCCATGACCGGGGCCGTCAGCGTGCGGCCCGGCGCCGTGACGGAGAGCAAATAACATGCGCTTGCGGGCAACCACGCGGCGGCGGGCCGGCATCACGCTCTTGGAAGTGTTGGCTTCCACGGCCCTCTTCCTCTTCTCGTTAATCGCCATCGGCCAGTTAATGAGTTCGGCGTCTGACCAAGCCTTGGAGGCCAACCAACTCAGCCGGGCCAACCGGCTGTGCCAGTCGAAGCTGAACGAATACATCGCCGGCGTCGAAGACCTCAAGGCTGCCGGCGGCGGGGAGATCGAAGAAGAGCCGGGCTGGACGTGGGCGGCCGAGTCCAACCCGGATTCGACGGCCATCAACCTGTACAAGGTGAAAGTCACTGTCACCCGGGAAACCCCGCGCGGCAAAGTGGAAGTGAGCTTGGCCCAGTTCGTGTACGACCCGCTGCAAAAGGGCCAACTGGCCGACACCACGCCGGCCGCGTCGTCGAGTTCGTCCTCGTCGGGAACGACGACAACCGGCGCCACATCGACGGGGGGCAAATAATGCGACTGCACGCCCCCTGCCGGGCCGGCTTTACGCTGTTAGAAGTGATGCTCGCCAGCGCCTTGGCGGTCGTCCTGATGGCCGCGTTGTACGTCGCCCTCGACATCCAACTCCGGCTCGCCGTCAGCGGGCGGGACTTGATCGAGCAGGCCACCTTGGAGCGGGCCGTCACCCAGCGGTTCGAGAACGACTTAACGTCGGTCATCGGCCCGGTCGCCCCGCCCGTCAGCGTCACGGTCGCCGCGACGACGGGTTCCGCGGCGACGACGGACGGTAGCGACGTGATTACGGACGCCTCTTCCACGACGGATACGATCCCGTTCCAAGCGGGGGTCGTCGGCGACTCCGGCACGCTCACCATTTTTGTCAGCCGATCCACGAAAACGGCCGAGGGCCAAGCGGACATTCGGCGTATCACTTACTGGGTGACTGAGCGCGGCTTGGCCCGTCAGGAAATCTCGTTCGTCACCTCCGAGCAGGTGGCCAACAATCTGGAGCCGGTGATCGAGCAGGACAAGGAGGCGGGGGATTACGTCATCGCGGACGAAGTGACCGCCGCCGTCTTTGAATACTGGGACGGCTCCGCGTGGGCTGAGAGCTGGGACGGCGCCGAACTCGGGGCCGACGGCAAGTCTCCGAAAGGCCCGCCGGCCGCCGTGCGCGTCCGGCTGACGGTGACGGTCCCCGGCCAGAAAGACCCGAAGGAAGTCCGGCACACCGTCGCCGTCCGCTCGGCCGCCGGCCCGGCGACGACCGACGCCGACGCGGCGTCGGGCATGACCACCACGACCCCTTGAGCATCTCATGCTGTTGCGGACGACGAGTTCCGGTCTCCGCACCGCGGCCCCCCGCCGCGGCGGGTTCGTCATCGTCGCCGTGCTGCTCGTCATTGCCGTGCTGACGCTGGCGGCGTACCAGTACAGCACGCTGATGGACGCGGAGTTCATGGCCGCCGAGCGCATCCGCAAGGCCGGCGAGGCCCGCGTGCTGGCCGACTCGGGCGTCCACTACGCCTGCGCCTTGCTGGCCGACCCGGACGCCTTCACCGGAAAGCTGAACTCCAACCCGTTCGACAACCCGGCCGTGTTTCAATCGGTCGTGGTCAAGGAAGCCGACTCGCCGCGGGCGCAGGGGCGTTTCTCCCTGATGGCCCCGGACTACGCCAACGTGTCGCAAACCGGCTCGATCCCGACGCGGTTCGGCGTCGTGGACGAGGCGGGGAAGCTGAACGTCAATGCCCTGTACGCGGCCGACTCGTCGGGGCAAGTCCTGCACGGCGCCCTGATGAAACTCCCCAACATGACGGACGAGATCGCTTGGTGCATCGTGGATTGGGTGGACCCGAACGACGAGCCGAGCGCGGGCGGGGCCGAGACGCAGTACTACGCCTCGCTGACGCCGCCGTACAAGTGCAAGAACGCCCCGCTAGACACCGTCGAGGAACTCCTGCTCGTCAAGGGCGTCACCCCGGCGCTGCTGTACGGCACGGACAAGAACCGCAACGGCAAGACCGACCCCGGCGAGGACGACGGCCTCGGCTTCTCCGCCGGGTGGGCCGCGTACCTCACCGTCTACAGCCGGGAGCGGAACGTGGACAGCGAGGGGAATAAGCGTGTCAACCTCAACGGCAACGACTTGACCGCCTTGCAAACGGACCTGACCGCCGCCGTCGGTGAGGAACTGGCAATATTCGTCATCGCCTACCGACTGTACGGCGGGACGAGCGCCTCAACCACTGGCGCCACGCCGCCCAAGAAGGGCGGCACGTTGCCGAGTGTCCCCGGCACGCCGGAGCGTCTGAAGCAATACGTACAAGAGGCGATCAAAGCCGCCACGACGCCGAAAACGCGGATATCCAGCCTGTTCGCCCTGATGGACGCCACCGTGACGATCACCGGGAACCCGATGCGGCCGGGCGTCGCGTTCAAGTCCCCGCTGAAGTCCGCGGAGCCGGACGAGGAAATGTTGGGCAAATTACTCGATAAATGCACGACCTCGGCCAACGCCGAACTCCCGGCCCGCGTCAACGTCAACACGGCCCCGCGCGAAGTGCTCATGTGCGTGCCCGGCATGACCGACGCGGACGCGGACGCCATCATCGCCAAGCGGCCGACGTACTACAACGGCGACGCCCCGGACACGAACTTCAACACGATCGCGTGGCTCAGCACCGCCGCCGGCCTCAAGCCCGCCGTGATGCAATCACTGGAACTCTTCGTGACCGCCCGGACGCAAGTGTACCGCGTGATCTCGGTCGGCCACTTCGACGAGGCCGGCCCCATCGCCCGCGTCGAGGCCGTGATCGACGTGAACCAAGGCAAGCCCCGCATCGCGTACTACCGGGACTTGACGGACCAGGGCAGAGTGGTGGACCCGCGGACGGCGGGGCAGTGACGACGTGATAATTTTCTTGTTAGCCGCGACGCGGAGGCTTTGCGCAGCGGAGC
>JAYUGD010000926.1:0-1154 GCA_043767785.1 Zavarzinella sp.
CCGACGGCTTCGAGTACCGATTGGCCTCCCCGACGGGAGTTTCCAACCCGCTCTTAATCTCCTTCGCCCAAGACAAGGTCGTGCTGGAAAAGGAGCCGAACGACAAGCCCGAACAGGCGATGGACGTGCCGGCTCCGTGCGAAATCGCCGGCCGGGTGGACAAGCGAAATGACCGCGACTACTACGCGATCACCGCCAAGAAGGGGGACACGTACCTGATCGACCTGTGGGCCGACCGCATCGGCGGGGACGCGGACTTCCTCTTCACCGTGCGGGCGCCGAAGGCGATGGCCGACATGATCGAGAAGGACGACAACCCCGAGACCCTCAGCGGCACGCAGTTCTTCACCCGCTCGTCCGACCCGGACCCGTTCAAGTTCACCGCCCCGGAAGACGGCAAGTATCTGATCCAAGTCGCGTGCCGGGAGTCGAGCTTCCTGTTCGGGCCGCACGTCTCCTACCGGCTGCGGATCACCCAAGAGAAGCCGGACTTCCGGCTGGTGGTCATGCCGTCCAGCAAGTCCCAGCCGGACGTGACCGTGCTGCGGGCCGACGGGACGCAGTACCTTGACGTATTCGTGTTCCGGGCCGACGGCTTCACCGGCCCGATCACCCTGACGGCCGAGGGCCTGCCCGCCGGCGTGACCTGCCCGCCGCAATTGGTGGGCGTCGGCCAAAAGGCCGGCAGCCTGGTGCTGGCCGCCGCCCCGACCGCCGCCGTGTTCAGCGGCACGTTCACCGTGAAGGGAACCGCGGCCATCGGCGGGAAGCAAGTCGTCCACGAGGCTCGGTCGGCCACCATCGTCTGGGGCATGGCCGCACAGGCCAACGTGCCCACGATCACCCGCATGGACCAAGCCCTGATGCTGGCCGTGCGGGACAAGGCGTACTTCAAGGTCACGCTCCAGCCGGAAAACGCCTTCATCAAGGCGGGGGAAAAGCTCCCGCAACCGCTGACGGCGAAGCAGGGGGAAAAGATCACCGTGCCGTTCACCGTCACGCGGATATCCCCGGACGCCAAGGTGGCGATCACGCTCCAACAAATCGTGACCGGCCCGAACCCGCAAGCGATGCCGGTGACGGCCAACAACGGCCAACCCCTGCCGGCCGTCGCCCCCGACAAGAACGACGGCAACTTCGTCTTGGACGTGAAG
>JAYUGD010000927.1:0-1154 GCA_043767785.1 Zavarzinella sp.
GGGGGCGTCAGCCCCCTGTGGCGGCAGACAGGGGGCTGACGCCCCCCGCTCGCCTAAGACGGGGCGGCGCCTAAGATGCCCCTCGCCCGCCACCACTCCCGTTGCAAGGAAACCCATGTCTCTCCCCCGCCTGTTGATCGCTGTTGCCCTAAGCCTCGTCTCGGCCCCCGTGGTGTTCGCTCAAGCGTCCCCGAGCGTGTTTGACGGCAAGTCCACGACCGGGTGGAAGACTAAGAATACCGAGAAGAAGTGCGCGTGGGTCGTGGGCGTCGCCGCCCTCGACGAGGCCAACCCCGGCAAGATGGTCGTGAAGGACGGGGCCGGCGAACTCATCAACACGGCCGGCAGCGTGGACCTGTTCACAGAAGCCAAGTTCGGCGACTGCACCGTGGAACTCGAGTTCATGGTGCCGAAGGGGTCGAACTCCGGCATCTACCTCATGGGCGAACACGAGGTGCAAATTCTGGACAGTTTCGGCAAACCGGACGACAAGCTCACGCAGGGCGACCTCGGGGCGCTGTACAGCGCCGCCGCCCCCAAGAAGAACGTGGCCAAGAAGCCCGGCGAGTGGCAGAAGTTCGTGATCGAGTTCCAGGCCCCGCTGTTCGACGGGGACGTGAAGACGTACAAGGCCAAGTTCGTGAAGGTGACGCTCAACGGCACCGTGCTGCACGAGAACGTCGAAATGGAAAAGCAAACCCCCGGCGGCCTGACCGGCAAGGAGGCCGCCACCGGCCCCCTGATGTTCCAAGGCGACCACGGCCCGGTGGCCTTCCGCAACATCAAGGTGACGCCGAAGAAGTAAAAAAATGATTTGAACCACAGAGGACACAGAGGACACAGAGGAAATGCCGAGAAGACATTCTTAGAGATGTTTTTCTCGGTCTTTCCTCTGTGTCCTCTGTGTCCTCTGTGGTTAATAATTCTTGTCAGAGGCCGGGAGGAAGCCATGCACGACACGATCTTGCAGTCCGTCGGCCACACGCCGTTGGTGAAGTTGCGCCGCGTGACTGAGGGCTTGGCCTGCACCGTCGCGGCCAAGGTCGAGGCGGCCAACCCCGGCGGCAGCACCAAGGATCGCGTGGCCGTCGCCATGATCGCCGACGCCGAGAAGCGCGTGTGTGCTGACGTGGCGACCCGATCAAGTTGGCGTG
>JAYUGD010000928.1:0-3608 GCA_043767785.1 Zavarzinella sp.
CCGCCGAGGCCAAGGCGCTCGGCGACCAATTCGCGGGCTTGGTGGCACCAATCGGATACGCCGTCGGCCCCGCGCCGGGAAATTGACGCCCGCCGCGAATTCTTTACACGTTGACCGCTCCGCCGCATCCCCTATCCTTAGCGACACGAGAAAAAGTCGCGCGGACGACGCGGGGAGAAGACGGTCATGCAGGCCGACGAACGCAAGGAACTGGAAACGAATTCCCTCGCTCACTCCTTGAGTTCGATGAAGGGCAAGCTCGACAGCCGTGTCCTCTATTACGTCGGCGGCACGGCCGTCCTGATCGTCGCCGCCGTGCTGCTCTTCCGCTACTTCTCGAAGCAAAAGACCATCGCCCGCGACGCGACGATCCTGCAACTGGAGACGGCCGACTCCGCCGAGAAGCTCAAAGTTTTAATGGACGAGCAGCGCGGGACGATCTTCGGCAGCATCGCCAAATTGCACATGGCCCGCCGCGCCCTCACCGTGGACGGGTTGGAAAAGTTGGGCACGGACAAGGTCGAAGACCGCCGCAAGGCCGCCGCCAGCCTCGATCAAGCCCGCATCTATTTCGCCGACCTCACGAAAGAGTTCAAGCAAAGCGACGAGCCGGCGCTCCTGCAAGAATCGTGGCTCGGCCTCGCCCAAGCGGAAGAAGCCTTGGTCGGCCTGCCGAGCGCCGAAGGCGGGACCGATTCGCGCGGGGACGCGGACAAGGCCATCGACGCCTACGCCAAGGCGGCCGCCATCTTCCCCGACTTGGAACTCAGCAAGCGGTACGCCGCCCACGCCAAGGAATTGAAGGACGACAAGGCCGAGTTCATCAAGGCCCAAAAGGTCTTCTACGCGATTCCCTCGGAGCCGAAGGCGGAACTCCCCAAGGTTGAGCCGAAAACAGAAACGCCCAAATTCGACATTCCCAAGTTGGACTTCCCGAAATTCGACATTCCCAAGATCGACCTCCCCAAGGTCGAGCCGAAGAAGGACGAATCGAAGAAAGAGCCGGAACCGAAGAAGGCCGAGACGCCGACGGCGGACCCGAAGACGAAGTAGCTTTCATGGCCGAGAATCTGGAAGAAGACGACCTCTCCCCGCCCGTGACGGCGGGGAGTTCGCGTTCCGAGCCGATCCACATCGACGTGAAAATACGGTCCGAGGGGATGCGGCTCGACCGCTACTTGGTCCAGAACTTCCTCGACTTCAGCCGGAGCTTGTTCCAAGGCGCCATCAACGCCGGCAACGTCACCGTCAACGGCAAGCCGGCCAAGGCGAGTTACAAGGTCCGCCACGGCGACCAACTCGACATCCAACTCCCCGCGCCGACGCATGACACCCCGATCCCCGAAGACATCCCGCTCGACGTCCTGTACGAGGACGAGTGGCTCGCCCTGGTGAACAAGCCGTCGGACATGGTGGTCCACCCGGCGAAGGGCAACTGGTCCGGGACGCTGGTGAACGCCCTTCAATTCCGCTTCGCGGCCCTGAGCAACGCGAATGGGACGTACCGGGCCGGCATCGTCCACCGCCTGGACCGCGACACGAGCGGCGTCATTCTCATCGCGAAGGAAGAACACACGCACCGGGACTTGGCGGCGGCCTTCGCGCAGCGGCGGGTGTTCAAGGAGTACGCGGCGGTCACGTCCGGGGAACTGGACCGGGACAGCGACTACATCGAAGCGCGGATCAAGCACCACCCGCACGACCGGGTGAAGATGCTCGCCACCACGGACGCGGACGACGCCGACGCGAAAGACGCATGCAGCTTTTACGAAGTCGTCGAGCGGTTCCGCGGCCACACCTTCGTGAAGGTTCAGCCGCGCACGGGGCGGACGCACCAAATCCGAATTCACTTGGCGAGCGTCGGCTGCCCGGTGCTGGCCGACAAGGTGTACGGCGGCCGGGACCGCGTGATGCTCTCGGACTTGAACGGCCAGTTCCCCGGCGGCGAGGGCGACCGGGCGATCATTTCCCGGCAAGCCTTGCACGCCTTCCGCCTGCGCTTCCAGCACCCGCGCACGGGAAAGTGGATCGAGTCGGAAGCCCCCATGCCCGCGGACATGATGGGCCTGCTGACGGCGTTGCGCACGCACCGCAAAAAGTGACGCCGGTCACTCGGCCCCGTCCGCCGGCGCGTTCGGTCCGGCGGCGATTTCCGGCCCGCCTCGGTGGTCGGAGGCGGCCAAGGCGACGGCCGCGAGGATGAGCAAAAACGCCGTCCCCGTCTTCCACGACGGCGTTTCCTTCAACACGAAATACCCGAATACAACAAAAGTGCCGATCGAAATTGCCTCGGTGAAAATCTTGAGTTGCGTGGCGCTAAACCGCCCGTAAAGCAGGCGGTTCGCCGGGACTTGCAGGGCGTATTCCGGCAGGGCGATCAGCCAACTCACCAAGATCACGGACCAGAACGGATACCCTCTGAACCGCAGGTGGCCGTACCACGCGACCGTCATGAACACGTTCGAGCCGACGAGTAACAGCAAAGGCCACATTCCGCTCTCCCGGCGTCGCACGCTCAGAAATCCTTGGGCTTCTTCGGACTCGCGATCAACAACAGGGCTTCCCCGGCCGCCAGTCGCAATTCTTGGTCGGACGACGAAAGGGCTTTGCGCAACTCCGGCGCCGCCGCTTTGGCGTCAGAGCCGTACCCGCCCAAGGCGACGGCCGCCTGTTTTGCCAGCCGCAGGTCGTCGTCGAGAGCGTCAATCAGGGCGGGCACCGCGATGCCGGGTTCGAGGTTCAAGGCGACCAGCGTCCGCATGGCGATGATGCGGGTTTCCACGTCGCCAGTCGTCGCGGCCCGGACGATCTCGGGGCCGGCGGCCTTCGCGACCGAGCCATACCGCTGCAACGCGAGCAACGCGGCCGAGCGCAAATCCACGTCCGGGTCATTCGCGCGATTGGCCAGCGCGGCTACCGCTTCGGCCGACCCGGCCCCGCCTTCTTTGGCGGGGGCGAGTCGCCCCAACCCCCTCACGGCGGCCCACCGCACGTACAAGTCCGGGTCGGAAGTCGCGGGGATCAGCACGCCCGGCGCCACAATGCCGGCCCCCAACGGTTCCAAGGCCTCGACGGCCGCCAACCTGATCTTCGGGTCGGCGTCAGTCAACCGGGCTGAGAGGGGGGCGACCAATGCCTTGAACCCTTCGCCACCAAAGCCGGCGGCAGCCGCATCGGCATTAATCGCCCCGCGGCGGGCGTTCGCGAATGTCTCCACGACTTGAACCGCCGTCAGGCGAGTCGCGGGGTCAGGGTCGTTCAAGACCCGGTCAAACTTCGGCAACTCCGCGTCCAGCTTCTTCAAGAGTGGTTCCAACGGCTCCCAACGACTGACCTTCGTCTTCGGCTCTTCCGGCAAGAAATCGCGGCCGGGGTTGGATTCAAAAGCAAACACCTCAGACAGTACCGTGGCAATCGTCTGATACCCCCGCAAGGCCGTTAAGCGGGTTTTGGGCTGGGCGGCGGCCAACGCCGTCGAGAGGTGCGGAATGGCCGCGACCGCGATGTCCGCGAACGGCTTGACGTTCCGCACCGATTTGCTGGCCGGGGCGGCCGACGCCACCAGCCCCGCCGCCGCGTCCGCGAGGGCCTGTTGCACGGCCGGGTCG
>JAYUGD010000929.1:0-9935 GCA_043767785.1 Zavarzinella sp.
CGGCTCACTTTTGTTACTCCTCAGCCTTGGGGTCGGGCAGGAAGAACGAGGCGACGAGGGCAATCAGGTACACGCTCCCGCCGATGATAGCGGCCCCCGTCGCAATCTTCATGGGCAGCGTCGCCCCCGGCACCAACCCCGACAATACTTCCGTGTTCAACGTCGCGGCCATCGTCCCGATCATCCGCCCGCCGACGTTGGTGGCGAAACTGCCCCCGGTGCCGCGCAGGTGAACCGGGAACACTCTTGGCAGGAACTCACTCAAGTAGCTGAACTGGGCTACCGTCAACAGGCCGCAGAGGAAGATCGCCGCCGCGAACAGGAAGTACTCCCCCTTCACCAGTTCCAAATAGGTGAGCGGAAACAGGGCGATGCCGGGGATCAAGAACAGGCGAATGAGGGTCCGGCTCGGCACGAACATGAGCAGGATCGCCAACAGGATCCGCCCCGTCAGGCCGCCGATTTCCTGCCAGCGTTGGATGTCCCCCCGGCGGTCCTGCACCTCGTCCGCGAACGCCTTTTTCTTCTTGCCGAGTTCGGCCTTCTGCGCCGGCGTGGTCGCCGCTTTTTCTTCCGCGTCGAGGGCGGCCCGTTTGGCGGCGATGTCCGGCAGCCCGGGCGCGATTTGGATGGGGGTCATTTGCAGGGCGCCGAAGGCCGCCGCGTACCCGCACGCGGAGAGGACGGTCGTGGCCAGCGTCGTCTTCAACAGGCCGGGGCCGAACAACTCGCGGAAGCTCGGCCGCTTGAGCGTGCCGGCCCGCTTCTTCTCGGCCCACACCCGCGACTCCGGCACGAACGGCAGCAGCGCCAGGATCATCAGGCCGGGCACCAGCCCGGTGAGCAGCGTGTACCGCCACGCCGCGTGGACGTCCGGTTCCCCGCCCACGCTCATCCCCGGCAAATCGCCGGCGTGGGCGACGATCAACTTGTACACCTCCGTCACCATGATGCCGCCGAGGGAGGCCATCGCCAGCGTCCACGCGATCACTTTTTCGCGCGTCCGCTTCTCCGCGAACAACTCGGCCAGCCACGTCACGGCCGCGACGAGTTCCACGCACACGCCGATGAACGTCGTGCAGCGGAACAGGATCAACATCCACAACTCGGTGCTGAACGCGGCGGCCACGGGCGACAGCGAGTACAGCAGGATGCTGGCCACCATGATCGTCTTGCGGCCGAGGCGGTCGATCAGCCAGCCGCCGAGCAGGCCGAACACGCCGCCGCACAGGGCCGCGATCCAGAGCATGCGGCCGGCCCACTTCGCCACCTCCGGGTCTTGCACGCTGGGCAGGTGCAACAAGTCTTTGACGGCGTTGGCCCCGATGAGCGGGAACATCAGCAGTTCGTAGGTGTCGAACAGGAAGCCGATGGAGGCGAGGATCACGACGAGGACGACTTGGTACGGCTTCAGCGGGGGGGCCGAGACGGAGACAGGACTGGACAAGAGAGGACTCCGGGGGAGTGGCGGCGGGATCGGCAAAGCCGACGGCGTTATCGTTTTAGGAATAACGGACGCCCATGCCACGCCGGCCATTCACCGAGGCTGCGTCATTGCACGGCGGTCAGCGACTTGAGCCATTGCCCCTGTAAGTCGGCCACGTCTTTGAACCCGTAGTGGGATTGCAGCGTGCGGGCGACGCCCCGCCGCGGAGCCTCTCGCAGGAAGGCGGCGAACGCCTTGCAGCCTTTCTTCTCCACGAGGAACCCGACCAGCGAAATACTCTGGGCGTAGAACGCGGTGGTGGCCTCGGCTTCCGGGAAGGATTGTTGCTCCATCAGCACGGACAGCGTCAACAGTTTGCGATCGCGTAACAGGTTGGGGACCGTCCGGCGGTAGCGGGCGACTGATTCCGGCGTCTCGGACAGGGCGGCCATCCCGACCAGCGCCCACTTGGGCAACGGCTGCTCGGCGAACATTTCCATCAGGATCAACTGCGTCAGTTCGTTCGGCAGCGTCACGTCCAACAGGGCCGGGTCGTCGGCGCACAGGTCTAACCGGCGGCTCACCACGTCACCCGCCCGAACGGCGACCGTGGCGTGCCCCGTCAACGATTCCGGCTTGTGCGTCGCTTGGCTGTAATCCTTGCCGCACGAGTACAGCGTGATTTCGCACGGCGTGTTCCAGTCGTTCGGCGTCGCCCCGCTCCAGCGCTGGTACATCGCCAACCGGGCCGCGTTGGCCACGTCCAAGAGTTCGGCTTCCTTGCCGGCGTCCGTCACGCCCTTCAGCACGAAGTTCCGCTTCGCGACGACGGCCAACGGAGCGGGTGCCGGGGCCGGCGCATCGGTCCTCGGCAGTTTGCGGTGCGTCGGCGTCTGTTGAAACGGGTCGATCTCGGCCTTCGGCGGCGTGACAACAGGCAGCGGCTTCGGCGTCGGCTCAATGAATAGGAGGGGTTTCGGCTCCGGTTCAAGCAGCGGCAGCGGTTCCGGAGCGGGGCCGGTTTCCCGGATCGGTTCATCGACCGGCGGCGGCGGCGGGAGCGGCGGCGCGAGCGTGGCCGGGGCCGTGGACCGCTTCGGCGATTCCGCGGCAACGGTGGCCGGCGCCTTGTCCTTGTTGACGGCCTCCAAGGCTTCGCGGGCCTGCTTCAAGAGGGCGTCGAACCCCGTGTTGCCGACGGCGTTCGCCTGTTCGGCTTCCAATATCTTCACGGCCCGCGCGGGGTCGTTCTCCCGCAGCGCCTGCCGGCCGGCGGCGATGGCCTTCTGCACGGGGATGATCTTGTTCAGATCCCGGGGCGGCTCGGCGTTCAGGGTGAGTGAAAGCGCGAGCCAGCCCGCGAGAATCGGCAGTCGGGAGAAAATCATCGTGGCATCCTTGCCGGTTTGCGGGCAATCCTTCGCCCGCGGCGAGACGCACATTAGGGGGGCTTGACGGAAAATGCAAGGTCAGGCCGGAACGGGTAAAGATGGGGGGAATGAGCAATTACCCATGTCCGAATTCAATCGGTGAGGCCGCGGCGGGTCGAAGCGCCGACTCGCCTCCGTCAGAAAAACTAACCACGGAGGCACGGAGGGCACAGAGAAATCAAAGACGAGAAGATACAGTTCTACAACAGCGTCCCCTGCTCTTCTCTTCTCCGTGTCCTCCGTGTCTCTGTGGTTAGGCCGCCTTTTTGCTTTCGGCCAACCCCCTACAAGTCGCGGGGGCATTTGCTACGTTATCCGAGTGACGCCTTGGCCTTTATCATTGAAGTGGGTGCCCCGTGGCCGACATTAAGAACATCGACATTCGCAAGGGCATGGTTTACGTCGGCGAAGACGGCTCCCTGTTCCAATGCCTGGACCGGGACTTGAACACGCCGGGCAACTGGCGGGCGATCCTGTACCTCAAGGTCCGCAACCTCAAGACCGGCTCCATCACGCAGACCCGCGTGAAGCCGGACGACAAGGTGGCGCTGGCGTACCTCGAAACAAAGAACATGCAGTACTCCTACCGCGAGGGGGACGAGTTCGTGTTCATGGACCCCGAGACCTTCGAGCAACTGGCGCTTAAGGCCGCGTTCGTCGAAGACCAGATCAAGTACCTGCGCGAAAACGACGTGGCCATGGTCACTCTGTACGAGGGCAAGCCGCTCGGCTTCGAACTCCCGCAGACCGTGGAACTCACCGTGATCGAAACGGAACCCGGCATCAAAGGCGCCACCGCCGCCGCCCAGTACAAGCCGGCCACGATGGAGACGGGCCTCGTCATCAACGTCCCGTCGTTCATCAACGCCGGGGACACGATCAAGATCGACACGGAAGAGGGGAAGTATCTGGGGCGCTCCGGGCAGAAGTAACCGCGCGGGAAAGAATTCGCCGTACCTCAGCCGGGCGTGATGCCCGGCTGCTTTCGTTTGTGGCACAAGCGGACTGGGCTCCGAGCGGAGTACGGAACAAAGTAGTGGATTGCTCGGGGGTTTTCGGTCCAACGGACCGATTAACATAGCCCAGCCCGAAAGGGCTGGGTTGGCGAACCATCGAGTGACCGCGGTCTGAAGGACCGCTTATCCGCTCCAAGTCCCTCCGGGCCGCGAAGGTGGAAGCCCAAAGATAATCGGTCCTTCAGACCGAGGTCGTTGGCGGGTGATTGACCCAGCCCTTCCGGGCTGGGCTATGTTAATCGGTCCGTTGGACCGAACATCCGACGAGCCGGCGAGTTACTTCGCCGGCGGCCCGAGGGCCGGCCCTTCCTCCGTCGGGCTGGCCGGGGGCGTGGTCGGCGTCGTCGGGATCGGCCGGACGGCATTCGGGGCCGGGATCGTCAGCACGGGCTTGGTGGCCGCGTCGGCCGGTTTGGTGGCGCCCGTCAACGTGGCCGGCATTTGCTTCGGCGTCGGCAGGGTGACGGCGGCTGGGGGGACGAAGTTCTTCGGCGTCAACGGCGGCGCGTCGAGCAGGTTGAACTCCTTTTTCGGCGGCGGGGTCGGGCGGGCGCCGGGCGGCTCGGCCGACTGGCTCTTGTCTTTCGCGACCACCGGGGTCGGGGCGGGGGCCGACGGCGTGGACCGGGAGAACGGGTTCAGCCGGTTGAGGAACGGGAACATGCTCGTGTTGTTCGCCGGCACGCGGGGGCCGGCGCTCGGGATCGCCGGCGGCAGCGGCATGCTCGACGACGGCGGGGCCGTCGAGGCGGCCGGCGTGGGCTGAATCAGCGTGTTGCTCGGCGTGGCTCTGACCGTGTCCGTCAGCGACGCCAACGGCGGCTCGGCGGTCTGGGCGACGGCCGAGTCCAATTTGGCGCCGACGTAGCCATTGATGCGGTATTGGAAGATCGCCGTGCGGGCGGCGATGCGGACTTGGAGTGACTTGTCGCTACTGATCGCCTGTTCCAAGGCGTACCCGGCCTTCGTCGAGATGGGCCGCAGGTTGCCGATCGACTCGGCCGCCTCCACGCGGACCGTGGAACTGGGGTCACTCGTCAACACTTCAACAAGCAATGGGAGAATGTCCGGGAAAGCCTTGCCGTCCTGTTCGCCGAGTTCGTCCACGGCGGCGGCGCGCTTGCGCTCGTCTTTCTCCGTCTTAACAACCATGAGCAGGGCGGGAACCCGGACATCCGGGTCCGGCTTCTTGCGGAACGGCCCGGCCGTGGCGGCCCCGGTGAGGGCCAGTGATGTCAACAGGGCCAATATGAGGCAGTGCCGCATGTCGCGAAGCTCCGGGGGCCGTGGCATCTCTTTGCGTGGGGGGAAAGAGATTCGTCCATGAATCATTCACATGGATCGTCGGCCGGCCGGGGTGATCCCCGCCGATTTCGCCCGCCCGCCGGCGTCCGCCGGCGGTTCGTGACGTATAACCCGTCCGCGTGTCTTTACAGTCACAATCTTTATATCCCTTACGGCCCGCTTCTCCAAGCGGAAACAGGCTCTCGGCGGCCGACCCGGCCCGTTTGCTCGGACGACTGGGCGAACTTTGCCGGGTGTGCCGGCCGGGTAAAGTGAAGTTGGTGAAAGTCTTCGGCCGATAACGATTTTATGGGCAACTCCCCCCCCACAATCGTCGGCCGCCGATCCCGGCCCGCCGTCCGCTGGGCGCTGTTCGCCGTGTTGGCCGTCACGGCCCTCGGCTGCACCCGCAAGTTCTACCGTAACCGGGCCGACCGGGACGTGGAAGGGCTGCTGAACAATCTGAACGACGACGGCCGCTGGACCGTGGAGAATTGGCACGTCTACCCGGACGGCCGCGCGCGATACGCGGACGACGACAAGCCCAACCACCCGAAGAAGCCGCCGGACGACCCGTACGCGGACGCCAAGGCGTGCAACCCGCAGCCGGTCCGCAGTCACTTCTGCGCCGGCCCGGACACCGAAGGGGCCGGCTACCTGGAGTTCATCCGCCAGTGCGACGCCCAAAACCGGGCCGACCGGGAAGCGATTGCGCCCTCGGCCCCGACATCCGCGGCGGGGCCGGCCGACACGTCTGACAAGGCATTGAAGAGTTCCGAGACGCCGTTCCTGCTCACGCTCGACCAGGCGGCCGAACTCAGTCTGTTCAACAGCCGGGAGTTCCAAGACCGCCGGGAAGACTTGTACCTGTCCGCGCTGCCGGTCACGTTGCAACGGTTCGCCTTCATCGCCCAGTTTTACGCGACTGAGCAGGCCGTGCTGCGACGGACCGGCTCCATCTCGACAACCACCGGGGGGACTACCAGCACGACGGCCAACACGGCCGTGGGCTTCACGCAGTTGTTCCCGACCGGGGCGACCCTGATGGCCCAACTGGCGAACCGGTTGGTGATCGACATGAGCACGCAGCGGCCCACGGTCGGCCTGTCGAATCTCACGCTCACGCTCACGCAACCGCTGCTGCGCGGCGGCGGGTGGGCCGTCGCCCTCGAACCGCTCACCCAGGCCGAGCGCGACTTGGTGTACGGCGTGCGGTCTTATGCCCGGTTCCGCAAGAACTTCTACGTCGGCGTCGCCGGCGGGGCCGACATTTTCAACGCCCCGTACTCGTACGCCGGCTTAAATCTCCGCGGCGTCGGCCCGAGCCTCAACGCCCCGAGTCAAGGGTTCCTCCCCACGCTGCTGGTCTCCGCGCAGGAGCGCAACGAGCGCGAGAACATCGGCACGCTGGCCAAGTACCTCGACCTGTTCCGGGAATACCAAGGCCGCGGGGACGTGTCCGAACTCCAAATCGGGCAAGTCGAGCAGCAGTTGCTCCGCGGCCGCAGCACGCTGCTCGCCCGGCAGCAGGACGTGCAGAACGGCCTCGACTCCTTCAAGCTGCAACTCGGCGTGCCGACTCGGCTGCCGTTGGCCCTCGACGACGGGCCGATCAAGCCGATGAGCGCCCTGCTGACCCGCTTCACGGACGTGCGCAACGACTTCGCCGCCGTCCGGGACGAAGCCGAGCAGTACCCCCAGCGCGTCCGGCAACCGCTGCTCATGGTCGCCGGGGGCTTGGCCTCCACGACGACCATTGAGGTGAAATTGCGCGAATTGTTGGAATCCCTTTCCAGCAACTCGGCTCTGGTAAAGAGGACGGTGGCGTTCCGCGAAACCTTCCCGCCGCGGTGGGAGCGGTGGAAGAAGTTGACGACGCCGATTTTGCGGGACGAACTCAAGACGCTGGCCGAAGAACTGCGGACGCTGGAACTGCGGCAGGCGCAGGTCGAACTCCGCGGGGAAAAACTGTCGGCGGGCGAGGCGGCCCGCGTCGCCGAACTGCCCCGCGACATCGCCCTCGGCCAGTTCGAGTTGTCCCTGCGGAATTACGAGGCCGGCCTGCCGAAGCGCGGGCCGACCAGCCTGCGGGACAACGCCGTGCGGTACGAGGAGGCGGTGAACTACTTCACCCTCGTCCTCAGCGAGGCCCGGCAAGAGCGGCAGCAACTGGTGCGCAAATCGTGGCCGGCCCTGCCGGCGGTCGCGGTGGACGGGGCGGACCTGCTGACGGAAGACTTGGACCGCGCCCAAACGGTCGCCGCCCAGACCGCCCTCGGCAACCGCTTGGAACTGATGAACACCCGCGGGCAACTCGTGGACTCGTGGCGGAAAATTGCCGTCGCGGCGAATGCCTTGCTCGGAGTGGTGAACATCGGATACAATTACGACTCGGCCACCAACCCCGGCGAGAACCAGCCGCTGGCGATCAGCCACTCCCGCGGCAACAACCAACTGGTGCTGACCGGGGAACTGCCGCTGGTGCGCCGGGCCGAGCGAAATGCCTACCGGACTGCCTTAATTGCCTACCAACGCCAGCGCCGAAATTTACAGGCGACCGAAGACTTCATCCTGAACGACGTGCGGACGGACCTCCGCGCCTTGCGGGTCTTGGCCGAGAACTACCGCATCCAGCAGCGGGCGGTGGAAGTGGCCTTCGACCAAGTGGAAAACGCCTTGGACGTGCTCCAAGCCCCGCCGACCCCGGACGCCGCCGGCGGCCAGCCGGGCCGGGCGGCGGCCCAGACGCAGCAGCAGGCGGCCAACGCCGCCTCCCTGACGCAGCAGTTGTTGAACGCGCAGACATCGTTGTTGCAGGCCCAGAACGCCCTGTACACCGTGTGGGTGAACTACTTGGTCGCCCGGATGACGTTTTATCGCGACGTCGAGGTACTCCCCCTCGACCCGCGCGGAGTTTGGATCGATGAGCAACCTCTCCCCCCAGTCGAGCCAGCCGTCCTCCCATTCCGCGCGCCCGTCGGGGCTGGAGGAAGTCCCGCCCCTGCCCGATTCGCCGAATCCCGTTGACCTCGAAGACGGCGGGGGCGGCTCCCCGTTCATCTGGCTCGGCGGCCTCGTCGCCCTCCTCGCCGTCGCCGTCGGCGGCGGCTTCTACTGGAAGTACGGCAAGACCTCGCCCGGCGACCGGGCCGACGTTCTGATCCACGTCGTCAAGACCGAGAACCTCGACCTCACCGTGGTCGAGCGCGGCACGCTGGAGTCATCCGACAACAAAGACGTGATCTGCAAGGTGAAGGCCGGGTCCAAGGGGAACTACGCCGCCACCATCAAGTGGGTGATCGACGACGGCACCAAGGTCGTGAAGGGTCAGCCCGTCATGACCCTCGACTCCTCGGCCTTGGAAGACCAGCAGCGGTCGCAGAAGATCGTTAGGGAGCAGGCCCACGCGGCGATGGTCGCGGCCGAGCAGAACTACTTCATCACCGTCAACCAAAATGAGAGCGACAAGGAGACGGCCCGCATCGCCATCCAACTCGCTGAACTGGACTTGGAGAAGTACGTCGGCCTGCCCAAGGGCACGCTGGTGAATCAAGACCGCAAGAACGCCCGGCTGATGCTCCTGGACATGGAGGCCGACCTGGGGTCGTTCCTCGCCCGCCGCCGGGCCGACGCCCAAGACTCGGAGGGGGAATTCCAACAGGCCATCGACGACGTGACCGGCCGCATCGAATTGGCCGAGGCCGACCTCGAAATGTGGAAGGACCGCGTCTCCTACTCGCAGCGGATGCAACTGAAGGGCTACCTCTCCCCCGCGCAGGTGCAGGCGGACGAATCCCGGCTCACCAGCGCCCGCGAGTCCCTGAAGAAAGTGAAGACGGAGCGGCAACTGCTGCAAAAATTCCTCTCCAACCGCACCGTGAAGGACTTGTCGGCCAAAGTGCAGGAGGCGTGGCGCGCCTTCGACCGCGTGACGAATCAGGCGAACGCCAAGGAAGTGCAGGCCGACGCCGACCGCCGCACCAAGCGGTCGGTCCACTCCCAGGAAGAAGAGAAGCTGCACGACATCGACGAGCAGATCAAGGAGTGCAAGATCCACGCCCCGCAGGACGGCATCGTGGTGTACTACATCCCCGAATCGAGCCGGTTCAGCTCCTCCGAGCGCGGGCTGATTCAACAGGGGGCCTCCGTGCAGGAGGGGCAGAAGATGATGCGCATCCCCAACCTCAACGTGATGCAGGTGACCACCCGCGTCCACGAGGCCATGTTCTCCCGCATCAAGGGGGACGACCGCAAGTCCACCGGCGTCCACGAGTCCGTCCGCGCCGGCCTGTTGCTCAACCTGAACCCGCTGCACGCCTTGGTCGCCCATTCGGACGACCTGCTGGCCCAGCAGCGGGAAGAGTACCGGGACCGCGAGTACTACCTCGCCGCCCAAGGGCAGCCGGCCAGCATCCGCGTGGACGCCTTCCCGGAGCGCACCTTCAAGGGGCACGTGAAGACGGTGGCCACGGTCGCCTCGTCCTCGGACTTCATGTCGTCGGACGTGAAGGTGTATTCGACCGTCGTGGCCATGGACGAGCCGATCCCGGGCCTGCGGCCGGGGATGAGCGCCGAGGTGACGATCCACGTGGAGGACACCGTGAAAGACGTGCTGGCCGTCCCCGTGCAAGCCGTGCTGGGCGGCGCCGAGAGCGGCCGCGGCCGCAAGGTACTGGTGATGACCCCCGCCGGCCCGGAGGAGCGGGACATCCAGATCGGCATTAGCAACGAGAAGATGGCCGAAGTCCGCGACGGCCTCAAGGAGGGGGACCACGTGAT
>JAYUGD010000930.1:0-3599 GCA_043767785.1 Zavarzinella sp.
CTCGCGCATCGGGCTATCACTGACGACCCGCTTGCTCCCCCTTCCTGTCCTCGGGAAGGGGGCCGGGGGGTTAGGTTGTCTTCGCGGCGAGCGCGATGAAGGCTTCGGCCCCGCGCTCCGCTCCGAAGACTCCGCGTCGCGGCTAAACGGGGTTCTCGTTGGTCATTGGTCGTTGGTCATTGGTCATTGCCAAAGCTACCCTATTCCCACCCTCCCCGCCGTTCCCAAGGTGGCCGTGCCATGTCTCCGTCTCGCGTCGCTCTCCTGTTCAGTTTCCTCATCGTCGGCGCCGCGTCCGCGGACGACGATCTGGCGAAGAAACTCGCCGGCGTCACGTTTGACCATTACGCCCAGGCCCCCGGCTATTCCGAGGGGCCGACGTGGCGGGACGGCGAGGTCTTCTTTTGCAGCGGCGCGTTGTTGCGGGTGGACGCCCAGAAGAAGGTCCACAAATATCTGGAGATCAACCCGGCCGGGACAGTCCTGCTGGCGAACGGCCATTTGCTGATCGCGGACAACAAGCACAAGGCCATCTTGGACGTGGCCCCCGACGGCACGGTCGGCGTCGTGGCCGACGAGGTGAACCGGCAGCCATTGCGCGGCCTGAACGACTTAACCGTGGACGCCCGCGGCAACGTCTACTGGACCGACCCGGAAGGCTCGACGGCGGCGAACCCGGTCGGCGACCTGTACCGCGTCACCCCGGCCGGCCGCGTGGACAAGATCGGCGGCGGGCTGGCCTTCCCGAACGGGCTGGACGTGGACCCGGCCGGCAAGTTCCTCTATGTGATCGAGTCGCAGACCAAGAAAATTCTGCGCTACGCCCTGCCGGCCGACAACGCCCCCCTCGGCAAGCCGGAACTCTTCCACGACCTCGGCGGCTCCGGCGGCGACGGCTGCGTCTTCGACGCGGCCGGCAACCTGTGGGTCGCCGACTTCCACCGCCCGGACACGATGACGGGCCGAATCACCGTGCTGAGTCCCGAAGGGAAGCCGTTGGCCCACCTGCCCGTGCCGGCCAAGGTGGTCAGCAACATCGCCTTCGGCGGCAAAGACCACGACGAAATCTTCTGCACCACCGGCGACCCGCCCGGCGTCTTCCACGCCAAGGTCGGCGTGAAGGGCTTCGCCGGCCACCCCGGCAAGCCGATGACCATTTCGCGGACGCTGAACGTCGTGCCGATGAAGCCGCACCCGGACGCGGCCGAACTCATAACGGCGATTCAACTGTTCGGCGCCGGCTCGCCGATACCGCTTCCCAGCTTCACCGACAGCACACTTTACGCCAAACTCAAAACCGTGATCGGGGATCCGGACGTCAACCTGGCCCGCATCAAGGCTGACCGGAAGCTGATTGCCGAGATCAAGCGACTCAACGGCAAAGTCACAACGGAAGTCTTTGCCCCGGCGTGGCTGCGTGAGATTACCGGCGATGAGGCGTTGCCGATGTTTGCCCGCATTGTGGAAATTGACCTGAACGAGCGCACCGACGGCCACAAAGAACCAACGCCCAAGAAACTCGAAGACCGCGTCACGGACGACTGGCTGAAGAAACTCGCCGGCCAAACGGAACTGCGGAACCTGCAACTGTCCGGCACGGCCGTCACCGGCAAGGGCCTGGTTCACCTGAAAGACTTGAAGAACCTCGAACGCCTCAACGTGTGCCTGACGGCCGTGGGCGACGACGGCTTTGAGCATTTGGCCGGGTTGACGAAGATGCGCCGCATGACGGTGTGCGCCTCCCAAGTCACGGGCACGGGGTTCAAGCACCTGACCGGCATGAAAGACTTGGAGTCCATCAACTTACACTCCTCCCCCGCCAGCGACGCCGGGCTGGAAGCCATCGGCAAGTTCACGAGCTTGAAGCGGCTGGAGATCGTCCACACCAAGGTGACGGACGCCGGCCTGAAACACCTCGCCGGCCTGGTGAACCTGCGGCAACTGCACGTCCACGGCCCCGGCACGACCGAGAACGGACTGCCCTTCATCGCGGACTTGAAGAACCTCGAAACGCTCGACATCTACGACAAGGCCGCCAGCAACGCCACACTGGAACAGGTCGCCAAATTGCCGACGTTGCGGTCGCTGATGCTCGTCAACGGCCCGTTTGATGAGGTAGGGTTGAAACAACTCGGCAAGGTCAACACGTTGGAAGAGTTGACCATCGAATCGCCGAAGATCACCGCCGCGGCGTTGGCCCCGTTCGCCGGGGTGCGGACGGTGCGGTTGAACGGGAAGGGCGTGACGGGCCAGCCGAAGGAATAAGCCGGGCAAAGCCTCAACCGCCGCGAGGCGGTCGCGTTGGAGTCCCGCTTTTAAGCGGTCTGTGAGCTGTCACGCACGGCGGCCGGCGAACCGAGTCTTCGAGGGTTCGCCTTCCGGGTGACGACGTTTCGCCCACGGGGTCGGACCGTCGAAGACTCGGTCCTCACGGGCCTCTCCTCGGGGAGTTCCAAGACCGCTTAAAAGCGGGACTCCAACACGACCGCCTCGCGGCGGTTGAGATTACGCCATGAGT
The DNA here is from genome assembly GCA_043767785.1 of Zavarzinella sp. Classification (GTDB taxonomy): domain Bacteria; phylum Planctomycetota; class Planctomycetia; order Gemmatales; family Gemmataceae; genus Zavarzinella. Next base: position 2,519 of record JAYUGD010000930.1, read on the forward strand.
TTCACCCGATGACCGACCCGACCCCCACCGTCCTCGGCATCGCCCCTCGCCTGCCATCCACGCTCCAAAACTGGGCGTGGCTGACCGCCCCGGTGCGGGCCGAGCGGGCGGCGGCGTTTCGCATCGCCGTCGGCGTCGTGCTGTTGCTCGACGTGTTGGTGCAGTACCTGCCGCACTGGAAACTCTTCTACGGCCCGGACGGCCTCGGCTCGCCGGACATCCACGCCGAGTTCATGGCCGCCCACTGGGCGCGCTGGTCCGTGCTGGCCCGCCTCCCCGCGCGTTGGGCGCCGGCGGTGTTGCTGGGTGTCTGGGCGCTCAGCGCCGTCGGGTTGATCGTCGGCTACCGGCCCCGGCTGATGGCCCTGATCGCGTGGATTCTCGCGGTCAGCTTTTTCAACTCGCACCCGTACCTGCACAACGGCGGTGACCGCATTAAGATCACGGCCCTGCTGTTGCTCACGTTTCTGCCGAGCGACGGGGCGTGGGCCATTCGCCGACACCCGGCCGCCCGCCAAGCGCCGGGGCCGGTGTTCGTCCGCCCGTGGCCGATGCGGCTGATGTTCGTGCAGCTTTGCGTGGTGTACTTCTTCAACGGCTATTACAAAGCCATCGGCCCCGGCTGGCGGGACGGCACCATTCTCCACTATGTGGTCCACGACCCCGCGTGGACGCACTGGAGCGGCGAGTTCTTGCCGATGCCGCCGATGGCCGTCCTCGTCCTGTGTTGGGTGACGGTGATCTGGGAGTTGGGCTTCCCCCTGTGGGTGATCGTCAAGCCGACCCGCAACACCGCCCTCGTGATCGGCGTCGCCTTCCACCTGATGACGTTCCTGCACTTGGAAGTGGGCCTATTCCCCCTGTACGCGATCTGCGGGTACGCGCCCCTGTTGCCGTGGGAAACGTGGCGACAGGGGGGAAAGGCCGTTTAGAAAGACATTTTTTAGCCACGGATCGAACACGGACGAAACACGGATAAAGGCGAAAGAGAAGAACTTCACCACAGAGGACACAGAGGACACAGAGGAAAGACAGAGGCAGAGAAGACATTTTTATCATGCCTTTTCTCCGCTTTGGTTTT
>JAYUGD010000931.1:0-3593 GCA_043767785.1 Zavarzinella sp.
GGATGTCAATCCCCCGATTCTGACTCACACTCAGAATCGGGGGATTGACATCCCCCGCTCGCCGTTTGTCACGCTCACTCACTACCATGACACCCAAGCCACCTCTCCCGCCCCGAGGGACATGCCGTGAAGATCACCCAAGTCGTCTGCCAGATTATCCGCATCCCGAACATCCAGGCGAAGACCGCTAGCAGCCAGGACTCCGTCATCGTCCGCATCCGCACGGATGACGGCCTGGAGGGGATCGGCGAAGCCGACTCCTCGCCGGAGGTGGTGAAGGCCATCATCGACGCCCCGTTCAGCCACAACATCGCCTGCGGCTTGCGGCTCCTACTGATTGGGGAGAACCCGCTCGAAACGGAGCGGCTGTGGGCCAAGATGTACCGCAAGACGATGTACTTCGGCCGCAAGGCCGTCGGCATCACCGCGATGGCGGCCGTGGACATGGCCCTGTGGGACTTGAAGGGCAAAGCCTTTGGCCAGCCCATCCACCGGCTGCTCGGCGGCAAGTTCCACGACCGCTTCCGCGGCTACGCCTCGATCCTCTTCGGCAAGGACGGCAAAGCGACCGCCGACATCGGCCGCAAGTGGGTGGAAGCCGGTTACACGGCCGTCAAGTTCGGCTGGGAGCCGATGGGCACGTCGGAAGCCGTGGACATCGACTTGGTGAAGGGCGCCCGCGAAGGGCTGGGCGACGCGACGCTGTTGATTGACGCCGGCTGCGTGTACGACGCCCGCACGGCCCTTCGCCGCGCCCACGCCTTCTCGGAGTATTCCCCCGAGTGGTTTGAGGAGCCGTTGCGGGAAGACGACGTGGACGGCTACGTGTGGCTGCGGGACCGCTCGCCGATCCCGATTGCGTCCGGGGAAGGCGAGTGCGGCCGCGAGTCGTTCCGGCCGTTCATCGACCGGCACGCCATGGACGTGTACCAAGTGGACCTGTCGCGCTGCGGCTTCACGGACGCCGCGTACATCCGCGCCCGCGTGGAAGAGATCGGCGCCCGCCTGTGCAACCACTGCTACACTAGCCCGCTGACCGTGGCCGCCAGCCTGCACTGGCTCGCGACCTGCCGGGATGCGTTCATCTTTGAAGACTGCGTGGAAGATTCTCCCTTGCGCCACGAGTTGACGCTGGAAAAAGTCCAGTCCGTCAACGGGTACATCGAAGTGCCCAACCGGCCCGGCCTGGGCGTGACGTTGGATGAAAAGTTTGTGAGCAAGTACCTCGTCGCGGAATCCAAGTGACCTCCCTCGGAGAGAGATGATGAGTCGGGCGAAGACGGAATACCGATACGAAAAGCTGACGTGGCCCGAGATCAACGACGCCGTTGACATGGGCAAGGTGTGCATCGTCCCGTGCGGGGCCGTCGAGCAGCACGGCCCGCACCTGCCGTTGGACGTGGACTTAGTTTGCCCGGTCGGCGTCGCCACCGGCGTCGGCAAGGAAATCCCGGACAAGGTGCTGATACTGCCCGTCGTGGCCTACGGCTACACCGCGCACGTCATGGACTTCCCGGGCACGATCAACCAGGACTTCGAACACTTCCAGCACAACGTCTTGGACATCGCCAAGTCGCTGGCGTACCACGGGTTCAAGAAGATCATCCTGCTCAACGGCCACGGCTCCAACATGCCGAACCTGGACTTGGTGGCCCGCCGCGCCAACTTGGAGACGGACGCCGAGTGTACGCTGGTCGCGTGGTGGCACTTGCTGAACGTGGACAAGACCTTCATGCCGGGTTGGCGGGAGAGCAAGTTCCCCGGCGGCTGCGCCCACGCCTGCGAACTCGAAACCAGCATGTACCTGTACCTGGACGGCGACAACGTCCGCAAAGACCTCATCAAGAGCGGCGACATCAGCTTCAACAACGACGGCAGCGAGTTCAACTGGGTGGACCTGTTCTCCGCCGGCCCGGCCACGACGGTCTCGTGGACGAGCAGTTACTCCGACACCGGCGTGCTGGGCGAAGCCGAGTTGGCCACCGCCGAGAAGGGCAAGCGGGCCTACGAGGAGTGCGTCAAGCAGTTGGTGCGCTACATCGCCTACTGGAAGGACCGGCCGAAGGACGTGCGCAAGGATAGGCACCGCAAGCCGCCGACGATGCCGATTCCGTGGGGCCAACGGCCGCTGTGATTTCGGTTTTTACCCCGAAGGGGTTGCACAACACAGCCCGGGGTCGCGCAGCGCACCCCGGGAAACGACGCCAATCAGTTTTGAACCCTGAAAGGGTTCCACAAATGCGGTGCAGTCGATTGTGCAACCCTTTCAGGGTTGATCGTTGAGGGGCCTTGACTTCCCGGGGTGCGCGAAGCGCGACCCCGGGCTGTGTTGTGCAACCCCTTCGGGGTAAAAAACAAAAATCAGACGCTGAAAACACGTTCACCTTCTGCCGGAGTACTGTCCATGAAGATCACCGATGTCCGCTTCACCGGCCTGTCCGGCGGCACCGTCGAAGGCGGCTGGGCCGAGGAACTCACGCCGGAGGACAACGTCCACACCGTCGTGGAAGTCTTCACGGACACCGGCTTGGTCGGTCTGGGCAGCACGTTCACCAGCAGCGACTTGGTGATCGCGGCGGCGAAGTTGTTGAAGCCCTTCCTGCTCGGCGAGCGGGCCGACGAGCCGGCCCGGCTGAGCGAAGAGCTTCGCCAAAACATGTTCTGGCAGGGCCGCGGCGGCTCGGTGGAACATGCCATCAGCGGCATCGACATTGCCCTGTGGGACTTGTTCGGCAAGAGTACGCACCAACCCGTGTCCCGACTGCTCGGCGGCATTTACCGCACCAAGATCAAACCCTACGGCTCGCTCCTGTTCGACGAGCCGGACGCTTTGCAAGAGAAGCTGAAGGCGGCCGTGAAGAAGGGCTTTAAGGCCATCAAACTGGGCTGGAAGCCGTTCGGCCGGCGGGACTCGAAGACCGATGAACTCTTGGTCCGCACCGCCCGCGAGACGGTCGGCCCGCACGTGGAAATCATGGTGGACGCCGGCGGCAGCGAAGCCTTCTGGCCGCACGGCTACAAGTGGGCGCTGCACACGGCCCAGATGCTCGCGAAGTACGACGTGAAGTGGTTCGAGGAAGCCCTTCCGCCCGACGACGTGGACGGCTGCGCCGAACTCCGCCGCCACTCCCCCGTCCCCATCGCCACGGGGGAAGTGTTGACGCGCCGCCAAAGTTTCCGGGCGTTGTTCGAGAAGAAGGCCGTGGACATCGTCCAGCCCGACTGCACCAAGTGCGGCGGCCTGACGGAAGCCTGGCGCATCGCGTGGACCGCCTACGAGCACAACGTGAAATGGGTGCCGCACGGCTGGAACACCGCCATCGGCCTCGCCGCCGACATCCATCTCGCGTGCGCGATGCCAGTTGCCGAGTACGTCGAATTCCTGACGCCGTCCCCGTACATGGACGAACTAATCACCACCCCGTTCCGACCCGATGACGAGGGCTTCCTGACCTTGCCGGACAAGCCCGGCTTGGGGATCGAGTTGAACAAGGACGCCATGAAGCGGTTCGGCGGGAAGTGACTTAAAGAGTTTGGTGAGCCGAGGGCCGTAAGGCCCCGGGTGGTGGCCAGAGCGCATCACCCGGGGCCTT
>JAYUGD010000932.1:0-3591 GCA_043767785.1 Zavarzinella sp.
CGGCTCCGCGGGCGGCAGGTCAGTTCCAGGGGCCGACGAAAACCACGGTGAACGACGGCGCGGCCAGCATCTTGTGGTTGAGGCCGCCCCGCGAGCCAGTAGCCACGACCCGGGCGAAGCCGCTGGCGGCTCGGACGTAGCCGGCGCCGGCGAGCGTGCCGATCTTGGCGCGGGCGGTGAACGCCTTCTTCGACACCTCGAACTTCGCGGCCGACGCTCCGCCCGTCGGCCTGCGCTGGACGCGGCCTCAACGCCCCTTACTTGGCTTCCTTGCCGACGGGAACGCGGGCCAGACGCAGGCCGATGTTGTTGGACTGGCCCGACGGCGGGTGCGCGGAGCGGCTCGCCGCCGGGACGTGCCCGGAGTCGCTGTGCCAGCCGCCGCCCCGGGCCACTCGAAGCGAGGCCCCATCGGCCACTTTTTCGGTGTCCTCGCACCACTCCCACACGTTGCCGTGCATGTCGTGCAAACCCAGGCGGTTCGGCTCGTAGGACCCCACCTTGCTTGTCTGCTTCAGAGCCTTGGGGAATTCAAATTTCGCCTGGTCCGGCAGCAACGTGTTCGTTGGCTTGGCGAAGTAGAAGTCGAAAGCGCTGTCCAGCTTGTCTACGGGCCCACCGCGACAGGCGTATTCCCATTCGGTCTCTTTCGGGAGGCGATAGACCCAACCCGTGTCCTTCTCCTTCTCGTTCAGTCGCTTGATGAAGAGTTGGCAATCGTCCCACGACACCATTTCCACCGGGAAACGCTTCAGGTCCGCATCGGTGATGTCCTTGACCGCGTCCTTGCCAGCTCCGTTGCGGCTGAAGTGGCTCGGGTTCAGCCCCGTGACGGCTTCCCACTCCTCCTGCGTCACCTCGTACTTGCCGAGGTAGAAGTCCTGCTCGATCACGACTTTCGTTTCGCCCTGGTTGCCCGCCCCGCCGCCGAGCCAGCCCGTCCCCTTCGGCACCTTCACGAACTCCATGCCGAGGGCGTTCTTGACGGGCGCCGGGAGCGGGTCGGCCGACTTCGTGGGCGGCACCAGCGCCACCGTCTTGCCCTTGTTGTCGATCACTTCGACTTTGGCGGAATCGGGCACCTTTAACTCGGTGGTCGTGCCGTCCTTGTTCGTCACCTTGATGATGACGTACCCGCCCCCCGCGAGCAGCAGGAGGAGCAACGGCAGCACGACCAGCCACGGCTTGCGGCGGGCGGGCGTCGACGATGCGGAAGCATCAACGACGGGAACCGGGAGGGCGGCCGACGCGGTTTGGATCAATTCCGACGGCCCGTCGTCGATGGCCGCCCACGGGTCGGCGACCGGCATGGCCTCGACAATCGGGGGCAACATCACCTCCGTTTGCGAGCCGTCCCGGTCGAGTCTCAGGAGTTCGTCGGCGACGGCCTTGGCGGTCGCCGGGCGGTGGTCGCGGTTCTTGGCCAGCAGGCGGTGGATCAGGTCGGCCAAGCCGGTCGGGCAGTCGGGCCGCAAGGTTTTCACGGGGGTGGGATCTTTCGTGGCCAGGGCCGTGATCGTGGCCATCACCGTGGCCCCGGCAAAGGGGAGTTTCCCCGTCGTGAGGCGATACAGCAACACGCCGAGGGAAAACAAATCGCACCGGCCGTCCACCGGGTCGCCGTTGGCCTGCTCCGGGGACATGTAACTCGGCGTGCCCAGCATCGCCCCGCTGCCGGTCAGTTCGCCTTCCGTTTCCACCTGCCGGGCGAGGCCGAAGTCGAGGAGTTTCACCTTCGCCTCGGGGGCTTCCAGCCAGATGTTGGCCGGCTTGATGTCCCGGTGGATCAGCTTCTTGGCGTGGGCGGCGCCCAAGCCCAGCGCAATCTCCCGGCCCAGCCGCATGACCGCTTTCCAGTCGAAGCGTGCGCCGCGCTTGATGGCGTCATCGAGGGCCTCCCCTTCGAGGAGTTCCATCGCCAGCCACGTGGTGCCGTCGGCTTCTTCGTTCGCGGCGTGGATGGTGGCGACGTGCTCGTGCTTGACGGAGGCCATCGCCTTGGCCTCCCGCAGGAAGCGGGCGCGGGCCGTCGCTTGCGAGGCGATTTCCGGCCGCATCACCTTAATGGCCACCGGCCGGTCGAGCCGCGTGTCCATCGCCAGATAGACCGCCCCCATGCCCCCTTCGCCGAGCTTCCGCTGGACGGCGTACACGCCAAGCTTCGAGGGCGCCACGGCCGGGCCGACCCCGCTGGGTTGCTGGAGAAAGGTGTTCGTCCCGTCGTTGCTTGCTGTAATGGCCTGCAAGACTTGGAGCAGCCCGCCGAGCAGGTGCGGGGAAGCGTCGCAAAACTTCTCCGGCGTCAGTTGTGGGTCGGCGGCGCGGGCCTTCAAGAAGTCCTGAACGGCCTGTTCCAACGTAGTGTTGCCGGGCGTCATCGCGCGAGTCTCCTAGTGGAGACAGGATACCAGATGTGGCGATGGGACGGGAATGGAAAATGCCGGGCGGCCGGGGGTATCCAGTCCCGGGGTTCGCAAAGCCTCACCCACGGGCTACACTCCATCGCCCCGCCGGGGCTGAAAACCAAAGACAAAGTATTAGCCCCGGGACTTGGGCGAAAAGTCGATGATCCGATTCCGGGCCGGTCAAACGGAAGCGCCCCGGATCGCCACGATTTCGCCAAATCGGTCGCGCGCAATGGCAGACAATTTGGCAGGGCTTCACAATCCCTTCACAATCAATGCTGTCGTCCGCACATCCGCGATTCTTGAGTCTGAATTGCCACTTTCTGGCGACAACTCCAAACCGGGTTTTTCGCGCAAGTCCTGAAACGCCGGGTATTCTGATGGTACGAAGCCATCATTCCTTCCGGCGAGCCTAATCATGTCCACCCCCGCGAAACAGCCGAGCATTGCCGACCTGACGGCGAAAGTCGTTGCGTGGGGCCAAGATGCGGAAATGCTGTCCGCGGCCGCCGACGCCTTGGGCCAAGTGGAGCCGCACGAAGTCACCGTCGGCCTGCGGACGGACCCCCGCACGGCGTGGACCCAGGCGATGGAAGCCTTGGGCGGGGACGCGGAAAAATTGAAGGGCTTGGCGCTGCCGGGGGAATGGGGCCGCTTGGTGGTCCGGCAAGAGTCGGTCGCCGCGCTGCCGTTCGCCCTCGGCAACTACCCGCAACAGGTCCGCGAACTCGGCTCGCTGATCCAAACCGAACACCTGGCGACCCTGTTGGCGTCCGACCCGTCCGTCGGCGAGACGCCGAAGGCTCTGGCCGAGTGGTGCCGCAAGCAGGCCGACGCCGGCACGATGCCGCACGCGCTGGTCGCCGCCGCGCTGCACCGCGTCAGCCGCGACTACCCGACGGCCGAGCGTGTCCTCAACGAACTGGCCGCCAAAGTCCCCTTCGAGTGGCTGACGACGCTCGAAAACGAGCGGGCCGCCCTCCTGTGGGAACGTGGCCACCGCGCCGCCGCCCGCGCCGCGTGGGACGCGCTGCCGGACACCAACCCGGTGGTCTTCAACCGCGGCATGGCCGCCCTGTTCATGGGCGAGCCGCAAACGGCCCTCGCCCACCTCCGCAAACTGGACGGCCAACTCCCCGAAGACAGCGCCTGGCGCCACCTGACCGGGTTGTACTTGGCCTTGGCC
>JAYUGD010000933.1:0-3591 GCA_043767785.1 Zavarzinella sp.
CGTGGGTGAGGCTTTGCGAACCCCGGGTTCCAGTTTACAATCACCTCCCTCTCCCCGCCCCCGCGCTTGTCACCCCGGAGATTCCTCGTGTCCCGCCACGTTCTCGGCGCCGTCGCGCTGCTGTTGGCCGTTTCGGCCGCTTCCGCCAAAGAAGCCATCCGGTTGCCCAACAACCCGGCCCTGTCGCCGGACGGGCAACTGCTGGCCTTCGACTGGAACGGCGACATCTGGTTGGCGTCGTCGGCCGGCGGGCTGGCGAGGCCGTTGACCACGAACCCGGCCAAGGACACGCAGCCGAAGTTCTCGCCGGACGGGAAGGAGATCGCGTTCGTCAGCGACCGCGAGGGGTCGCCGCAAATATTCGTGATGCCGACGGCTGGCGGGACGCCGACGCAGGTGACGTTCCACACGGCCGGGTATGCGCTCAACGAGTGGCTGCCGGACGGGTCCGGCTGGCTCGTCACCACGACGCGGGACAACGGATGGGCGCGCCGCAACAACGACCGCTTGCAGATTGTCCGCCGCTGGACCGATGCCAGCAAGCGGCCCGCGGACGAGATGGTGTTCGACGACTACGGGGCCAACGGCACCCTCTCCGCGGACGGCAAGACGGTCCTGTTCACCCGCGAGGGGCCGGAGTGGTGGCGCAAGGGGTACACCGGGTCGCAGAGTTCGCAACTGTGGAGCTACGACCGCGTCTCCAAGAACTTCACCAGGCTGGAGACCGGCACATGGGACTCGCGCTGGCCGCTGTGGGGGCCGGGGGACACCGTGTACTACGCCAACGGCGACGGCGGCTGTTTCAACATCTGGCAGTACGACCGCGGCACGAAGCAGAACCGCAAGATTACGACGTTCAAGGACGACTCGGCCGTCTTCCCGGCCATCTCGCGCGACGGCGGCACCGTCGTCTTCCGCAACCTGTTCGACCTGTACCGCCTCAAGACCGGGACGGCCGCCCCACCGGAGAAGATCGACCTCTTCCGCGACGACGACCGGCCGGGGGACCACACCGACCGCCGGGCGCTGACGACCGCCGCCGCCACCGCGTTCTCCGCGGACGGGCTGGACGTGGCCTTCGTCGCCGGCGGCGACCTGTGGGTGATGGACACCGAACTGCGCGAGCCGAAGCGCGTCACCAAGACGCCCGAGGAGGAACGCAACCCGGTGTTTTCGCCGGACGGCCAAGCGGTCTTCTTCGTCAGCGACGCCGGCGGCAAGCCGGAAATTTGGAAGGCGAGCAAGGGGGAGGGGAACAAGCCGTGGTTCCTCACCAACAAGTTCACGCTGGACAAGTTGACCGACGACGGCTTCGAGAAGCGTGGCCTGTCGTTCAGCCCGGACGGGTCGAAGTTCGCCTACGTCGAGGGGCGCGGCAACCTGATCGTGTCGGACGCGGACGGCAAGAACCCGAAGAAGGTGATCGAGTCGTGGGACGCCCCGGACTACGACTTCAGCCCGGACGGCAAGTGGATCGTCTACGCCCAGCACGACGCGGACTTCAACCGCGACATCTGGGTGAAGCCCATCGACGGCTCCAAGCCGCCGTTCAACATTTCCCGGCACCCGTACAACGACTCCGACCCGGTCTGGTCCCCGGACGGCAAGATCATCGCCTTCGTCGGCGAGCGCGACGACAAGGACCACACGGACATCCTGTACGTCTACCTGCGGGCGCACGACGAGGAGAAGACGGCCCGCGACCGGGCGATGGAAAAGGCGCTCGACAAGTACCTCAAGGGCCGCCTGCCCGGTTTCAAGCAACCTGACCCGATGCCGAAGGCCGCGGAGGGCGAAGTCCCGCCCGCGACACCACTGCCGACGGCCGGGCCGGCGCCGAAGAAGGGGCCGCCCGAGGTGGTGATCGACTTCGAGGGCATCCGCGAACGCATCCACCGCATCCCGATTCCGAATGCCAACGAGAGCAACTTGTTCTGGTCGCCCGACTCGAAGAAGTTGGCGTTCTCGGCCCCGATTGACGGCGCGCCGGGGACGCACACCGTCGAGATTCCCGAGAACTTGAAGCCGACGCTTCTTGTGCCGCAAGTCGGCGTTGGCGCCCGTTGGCTCAAAAATGGCTCTCTCGTCTGGCTTTCGGGCGGCAAGCCGGAGAGCATTACGTTTTTGCCCCCTTCCGCCACGGCATTGCCGACGGCGGGCGCGCCGCGGCCGGGAGGTGCGACAGCCGCCCGCCCGCCAGTCCCGGTCGTCAAAACGCTTGCCTTCACGGCCTTCCAAGACATCGACACGGCGAAGAAGCACCAAGCCGCGTTCCTCATGTGCTGGCGGCAGATGCGCGACAACTGGTACGACGAGCGCCTCGGCAACCGCGACTGGAACAAGGTCCGCGACAAGTACGTCGCCGCCGCCGAGACCGCCGACCAAGACGCGCTGGCGACCATCGTGCAACTGATGCTCGGCGAGTTGAACGGCTCCCACCTCGGCTTCTTCGCCGGCGCCACGTCGCTGCCGACGCGCCGCCCCGGCGGCCCGCCGGAAGAACCCGCCGTGGACCGCAACTGGCGCTACACGACCGCCCACTTCGGCGTGCGCTTCGAGCCAGGCTTCCCCGGCCCCGGCCTCAAGGTGAAGGACGTGCTGCCCGAAAGCCCCGCCGACCAGCGACGCGGCAAGCTGAACCCCGGCGACGTAATCCTGACCATCGACGGCGTCGCGGTCGATCCCACACTCGACCCGACACTCTACCTGAACGCCCCGCCCGGCAAGGAATTCTCCCTCAAGGTGAAGGACGCGGCCGGCAAGGAGCGGGACGCGAGCATCCGGCCGATCACCTACACGCTGGCCCGGACGCTGCTCTACCAGAAGTGGCTGAAGGACAACCGGGCGGCCGTGGACGCCCTCTCGAAGGGGACGCTCGGCTACCTGCACATCAGCGCGATGGACCTGCCAAGCTTCCACAAGTTCGAGGAGGAGCTGTTCAACGCCGGCGCCGGCAAGGACGGCCTTGTGATCGACGTGCGCGAGAACGGCGGCGGCTCGACGGCCGACCTGCTGCTGACCGCCCTGACGCAACCGCGCCACGCCATCGCCGTCCCGCGCGGCGGCGGCCCCGGCTACCCGCAAGACCGCACGGTCTTCGCCACCTGGACGAAGCCCGTCGTCGTGCTGTGCAACCAAAACAGCTTCAGCAACGCCGAGATTTTCAGCCACGCGATCAAAGTGCTGAAACGCGGCCCCCTTGTCGGCGTCCCCACGGCCGGCGGCGTCGTCAGCACCGGCGGCACCGGCATCATGGACGTCGGTTTTTTAAGAATGCCCTTCCGCGGCTGGTTCAACATCGACACCGGCGAAGACCAAGAACTCAACGGAGCCGTCCCGGATGTCATCATCTGGCCGACCCCCGGCGAGAACAAGGACCGCCAAATCGAACGCGGCGTCGAGATGCTGCTCAAAGACGTGGAGCAGTGGAAGAACAAGCCGGCGCCACGATTGCGGAAGGCGACCGAGCGGTGACTAACTGTTTAGCCACGACGCGGAGTCTTCGGAGCGGAGCATCGTCTGCCCCTTGCTTGCGCAGCGGGCTATGGCTGATCGTGCGGGGGGCGCTTGAAGCCGTGACAGACGATGCTC
>JAYUGD010000934.1:0-3586 GCA_043767785.1 Zavarzinella sp.
ACCCCGGCGAGTACGCCCGGCGGACTCGCTCACCCAAGGTTCTTTGTCTCATTCATGGCGCGACGACGATTTTTGCACAAGCTCGGAGCGAACGGCGACACTGGGCGATTCGCTTAGTCCGGGAAGGCGTCGTCCGGGTCGAGCGGGTCCGGGCGGACGAAGAGCCGTGGCCGCTCTTCCCCCGCGGCGGGCAGGGCCTCGACGATGGCGCTGCCCTGAATGCGGATCGTCCCGGACCCGTGGTCGTTCCCGCGCAGGATGCTGGAGTTGGCGGCGATCATGTCCGCGAGGATCAGCCCGTCGGCGGGGCGGTCGTTCGGGTCGTCGGCCAGGCACGACATCATTAGGCTGGCTTGGCCGTCCGAGAAGCCGTGCCGCCGCAAGTCGGCGGCCCACGCCACGTCGTCCGGGGCGGCGGCGGTTGGGTCTTGGCGCAGGAGTTGATACCAGATGACGCCGATGGCGTACACGTCGTCCCTTGGGTCCGGCGGCAGGCCCATCTTCGTCTGTGGGGAAGCGTACAACGCGGCGTGGCTGCCGCGCATGGCCCGGCGCAGGGCTTGGGATACATCCAACCGCTGGTGAGCCAGCGGGGCGGTAATCTCGCCCCAGCCGATGTCCGACACCCAGACGGACACCTTTCCCTCGGTGGTCGGCGAGAGCAGAATGTTCGACGGCTTCAAGCCGCGGTGGACGACCCGACGTTCCAATTGGTGCAGCTTGCCGACGACGCGGGCGATGCGGCGGGCGATGGTGGCCGCCTGGTCGGGCCGCGGGCGGTCGCCGCGCCACCGGGCGTCGTTCATCAAGTTGGCGAGGTCGTACCCGTGCAGTTGGACGTACTCCAGGCACGGCGGGGAACTTTGCAGGTAAGCCGAGCGCAGCGGGATCAGTCCCATAAACACGTCCAAGTCCAAAATTCGCCGCAGCAGGGCTTCGTGCTTGCGGAAGCCGGCCCGCAGGCGGGCGTCGGTCACGAACTTCAGGCACGCCGGCGAGAGGTCGGGCTGGTCGTCGTCGTACCCCTCCCACACTTCGGAATACGGCCCCAGCCCGCGCAGGGTTTCCACGCGCCAGTTGTCCACCCCGGCCGGCTGGTCGCCCGGCCGGAAACTCGGCAGCCGATCAGGGAGGAACAGCAGCCAGTCCTCGGCCCGCCGGATTTGGAACTGCTCGGGGACGGACACGCCGTCCATGTCCCCCGGCCGCCGCAGCGCTTGGCGGGCGATCTCGGGGAGCATTTCCAAGTATTGCAGCAGCGTCTCCCGGAACTCCTCGGGCACTTCCGGCCGGATGTCGTAGATGGCATCCTGGACGGCGAGTTCCACCGTTTCGGCCGGGGAGGAGACGATTTCCCGCAACGCGGCCCGCACTTGGGCGGGATTCAGGGCCGACGTGTGGCGGTGCGTGGCCTTGGCGACTTCGAGTAAGGCGGTCTCAAACGGGACGAGGCGGGCCAAGGCGGCCGTGGCGTATTCGCACAGCGCCGACCCGAGGCAGTCGAGGAATTGCTTCAGCCCAGACATGGCGAGTCCGAACTTGCGTAAGCGGGAGGGGCATTTCGGTCGGCCGATACGAGGCGGCCGGATATCTGACTTTAGAATGAATAAGGCCCCGCCGCAATCATTTTCGGCCGGGTTTTCCCACAGTCGGATAATGGACAGGGGAAACGTCTTCCCCACCCCGGAGATTTTTGATGGACGCCTACATCCTCTCGGCCGTGCGGACGCCCGTCGGCAAGTTCCTCGGCGGCCTCGCCGACGTGCCGGCCGTGCGGCTGGCGGCGGCCGTCATTCCCGAGGCGTTGACGCGGGCCGGCGTGACCGCCGCGCAGGTCGAGGAAGTCATTTTCGGTCATGTCGTTCAAGCCGGTTGCGGGCAGAACCCCGCCCGGCAGGCCGCCTTGTTCGCCGGCCTGCCAGACACCGTGCCTGCCGTCACGGTCAACAAAGTGTGTGGGTCGGGGCTGAAGGCCGTCATGCTCGGCGCCCAAGCCATCCGGGCCGGGGACGCAGGCATCGTCTTGGCCGGCGGCATGGAGAGCATGAGCCGCGCCCCGCACTTCGTGGACGGAACGCGCCCCGGCCTCAAGTACGGGGACGCGACATTCGTGGACGCCCTGATCCGCGACGGCCTTTGGTGCCCCTTCGAGAACTGGCCGATGGGAAAGGCCGCCGAACACACGGCCAAGACCTCCGGCGTGAGCCGGGAGGACCAGGACCGATTCGCCGCCCAAAGTCACCGGCGGGCCGCCGCGGCATGGGAGGCCGGGGCATTCGCCGCGGAGGTTGTCCCGGTCACGGCCGGCACGGGGGCGAAGGCCAAGACCGTCGCGCGGGACGAGGGCATCCGGGCCGACTCCACCGCGGAATCGCTGGCCAAGCTGCGCCCGGCGTTCGACCCGGCCGGGTCCGTCACCGCCGGCAACGCCTCGCAACTATCGGACGGGGCGGCGGCCGTCGTCCTCGTCTCAGGGGACGCAATCAAAACGCTCGCGGCGAAGCCGTTGGCGCGCGTCGTCGCCTACGCCACCAGCGGCGTGGCGCCGCGGGACCTGTTCATCGCCCCGGTCCCGGCCGTCCGCCAAGTGTTGGACAAGGCGCGACTGACCTTGAAGGACATCGACTTGTTTGAGATCAATGAAGCCTTCTCCGTTCAGTACTTGGCCTGTGGCCGCGAGTTGGGCTTGGACGAGGCGCGCGTGAACGTGAACGGCGGGGGCATCGCCCTCGGCCACCCGATCGGGGCCAGCGGCGCGCGCGTCTTGGCCACGCTGGTTCACGCCTTGCACGCCCGGCAACTCCGGTACGGCTTGGCCTCTCTTTGTTTGGGCGGCGGCAACGCGGTTGCCATGATCGTGGAGCGAATTTAAAAACTCAAAACGAAGAGTTTCACGCAAAGCTCGCAAAGGAAGCAAAGTTCGCAAAGAAGTTTTGGTAGTGTCGGTTCTGCGCTCTCTGTGCTTGCGACAGTAAATCATTTCATTATCTCTTTGCGAACTTTGCTTCCTTTGCGAGCTTTGCGTGAAACTCTTCATTGCATTTTGGTGAATACGATGGCGAAAGAGCGGACGACGCCCGGCGGGGTGAGAGTGCCGGCCCATGTCCTCGCGGAGTTAAACGCGGGGACGCGGCAGACGGCCAATTTGGCCGAGGGCTTGGCGGTGGACTGCGCCGCGTTGATGCGGGCCGCCTTCCCGGAAGTCTCCGACGATAACATTCGGCGACTTGTGGACGGAAAGCCGTCGATCACCAAGCGAATGGAGATCGGCGGCCGCATTGTGCTGGAGCTCTTCGGCCTCGACCGGCTGTCCGACGTGGCGTCTCACGATTCGGACACCGTGCGCGGGTGGGCCTGTTATGCCATTGGGCTGGCCCCCGGCCTCTCGCTCGCGGAGCGCTTCGCGCTGGCCCGGCCGCTGGCGGACGACCCGCACTTCGGCGTGCGGGAGTGGGTGTGGATGCCACTGCGAACCCACGTCGCGGAAGACGTGACGCGGGCCGTCCGATTGTTGGAGCCGTGGGTCCACGAGGAGTCGCGGTTCCTGCGGCGGTTCGCCACGGAAGTGACTCGGCCGTGCGGCGTG
>JAYUGD010000935.1:0-1142 GCA_043767785.1 Zavarzinella sp.
TGGCGACGAACGCCGGGTTCCATTCCTTCGCGCGATACTGTTTCGCGACGGAGAAGATCAGCCCCTCGTAGTCGCTGACCGTCGGCGGCCCGGCGGCACCGCTGTCGGAGTTGACCGCGACCAGCCCGGACGTGTTCATGATGCCCAGCGGCTCGCTGTACCCGTTGCCCGCCACAACCACGCGGTCCAACTCCGCTTTCAGCTTCTCGGAGTACAGCGCGGTCACCTGCGCGCCGACCGCCACGGGGCTGTCGGACAGCATGTTGTTGTCCAACTCGATGGCCCCCGCCACCGGCCACACGGGCGTTGACAGTTCGGACACCAGCGACGCCGTGTTGAACGGCGTGATGGCCGTGCCCGGCGCGGTGCCCCACTGAAGCCCCAGGTTGGACATCTTCGCGCCTTCGATGCGGCGAGCCGTGACCGGCACCAGATCGACCATCGGGAACACTTCGCCCGACAGCAGCGGGAACGTGATGATGTTGCTGTCGAACTCGTAAGGCGTCAGGAACAGCCCGCCCGAAACCGTGTCGTCCATCAAGCCCTTGACGACGCTGTTCGGAACGTAGTCCGCGGGGTCGGCCCCGCCACCGAAGTACCCGCGGCCGGGCACGTCGCCGACCCACCGGCCCTTCGTGATGGCCTCGTGCAGCACGGCCCGCTCGAAGTCCGACAGGGCGATGCCGGGCACGCCCTGTTTGCGCATCAGGCTCTTGAACCACACGCCGATGATGGCGTGATCCTTCTCGCTGGCCGTCTCGACGGTCTTGGTTCCCCAGCGGAGCGCGTTCCCGTCGCGGCCCTTCACTTCGTACTTCTTCGTGGACAGCCGGGAGCCGGCGTCTTTCACCTTCGCCCCCGCGAACAGGTCGCCCGACTTTGTCCCCGATGCCGGGGCGCTCGTCTTCAGCTTCGCCATTTTGCTTCTCACGCCCCGGACGGATTTGGTGGAAGGCGCTTCGGCGTCCAGGCGGCCGAAGTACCCCGTGGCTTGACCCAACGCCAACACGGCGCGGGCTTCTCGTTTGGTCAACGCGCCGGCACCGACCGCGTAGGTCAAGGCTTCAACTGCTTTCCGAATTCGTTTCCGCTTCATCGTTTTCCCCGGCTGGGCGATTGCTCGTATGCTGTCCGCAATCGGG
>JAYUGD010000936.1:0-3585 GCA_043767785.1 Zavarzinella sp.
GCTCCACTCCGAAGCGTCGCGTCGCGGCTAAACGGGTCGCAAAAAGCGGAGGTTGTTTTTCGGTGGGGGAGAATCCATTTGCTCACGGTGGGTAGTTTATGGTACATTCACCCTTAACCGGACGCAAGAAGATTGCGCCGTCCCGCCGAAGAAGACGGGGAGTCACCCTCCCCGCTCGCCAAAATACCGAGTCCCCCATGCTCCGACTCTGGAACACCCGCGTTGCCGCCGACCGCATTGACCGCCGGGAGTTGATCCGCCTCGGCGGCCTCGGCATCACCGGGTTGACGCTCCCCGGCCTGCTCTCGGCGAATCCGGCCCCGGCGACGGCGGCCAGGAGCAAGAGTTTCGGCAAGGCGAAGAACTGCATCATCCTCTACCTGTCCGGCGGGCCGGCGCAGCTCGACACGTTCGACCCGAAGCCGGACGCCGCGGAGGACATTCGCGGCGAGTTCAAGACGATCCAAACCAACGTCACCGGCGTCCGCTTCTCGGAACTGCTGCCGCTCGCGGCCCAGTGGATGAACAAGTCGGCCCTCGTGCGCACCATGTACCACGACCACAACGACCACGGCCGCGGCTCGTACTGGATGTTCACCGGGTATCCGTATCTCGGGTCCGTGAGTGATGTGAACTCGATGAGCCGGGCCGACATGCCGCACATGGGGTCGTGCCTCGCCAAGCTGGCCCCCGGCGCCGGGCCGATGTTCCCGTTCGCCATGGTCCCGCACCGCATGGACGTGGCCGGCGGCCGGCGGTCCGGGCAGTTCGCCGGCTCCCTCGGTGGCAAGTACGACCCGCTCTGGCCCGGCGGCAACCCGAACGACGACGGGTACAAGCTCGACAACCTCCCCCTCGTCCCCAACGAGAAGGAAGACGTCTTCAAGCGCCGGCTGTCCCTCGTGGACCAGTTGAACCAGCAGCGGGCCGAGATGAACGACTTGGCCATGAGCCAGTCCATCCACCAGAGTCAGGCGAAGGCGCTGGACGTGATCTCGTCGGAGGCCGTGCGCAAGGCCGTCGATTTGTCGAAGGAAGACCCGAAGAACCGGGAACGCTACGGCCGCAACATGTTCGGGCAGTCGGTGTTCCTCGGCAAGCGCCTGCTGGACGCCGGGGCCAGACTGGTGCAGTGCAACTGGCAGCGGTCCCAAGGCAAAGACGGCTTCGCGTGGGACACGCACTGGAACAACTTCACGTCCCACAAGGAAGACCTGGTCCCGCCGTTCGACAAGGCGTTCAACGCCCTCATGACGGACCTCGACCGCTCCGGCAAGCTCTCGGAAACGCTGGTGGTGGTCGCCGCCGAGTTCGGCCGGTCCCCGAAGATCACCCGCAGCAACATGGGCCGCGAACACTGGCCGGACTGCTACACCGTCCTGTTCGCCGGCGCCGGCATCCAACCCGGCGTCGTCCACGGCCAGTCGGACAAGAACGCCGCGTACCCCGCCCTGAACCCGACCACCCCGGCCGACTTCGTGGCGACGATCTACCACTGCCTGGGCATCGACCCGGCGGGGGAGATTCACGACCAGGGCGGGAGGCCGATTGCACTGTCCAAGGGGGCGGTGATTGCGCCGATCTTGGCTTAAAGCGAAGACATTTTTAGCCACGGATCGAACACGGATGAAACACGGATAAAGGCAAAAGGCAGAAAGCCAGAAGGCATTTCTAAAACCGAAGACGGATAAAAGGCACGGATGCGACACGGAACAGACAGCCGTTGATGTCTTGTCCGTGTCGCATCTTGGTTTTCATCCGTCTTCGGTTTTAGAACGGATTTGGTTCTTTGCCTTTATCCGTGTTTCATCCGTGTTCGATCCGTGGCTAAAAAATTGTCTTTGGTTTGAATCAGTCCCGCCGCTTGCGCTGCAACTTCTTCGCCTCTCCCGCTTGCGCCTTCACTGCTTCGAACAACTTGCCCATCAACTCTTCGCGGGACCATTGGCCGTAGACGGCCGCCGAGATCGGCTTCCCAATGGACACGGCCAGGCACCGCTCGTCGGGGGGCGTGAACACGGAACACAGGCTGGGCCATTTCATGTGCCGGTTCCAGGTGTGGTACGTCCCGGCGATGCCGACGGGAATGATGGGGCACTTCACCCGCTTGAGCAACAAGAGTAGGCCGGGCTTGAACTCGCTCATCCGGCCGTCGTGGCTGCGCTCCCCCTCCGGGAACATGATGACGGCCTTGCCGCGTTCGAGGCGGTCAATCGTGGCCATCAGGCCTTCGCGGGAGAAGCCCTTGTACTCGATGGGGATGGCGTCGAGGCTGGTGATGAGGCCGCCGAGGCGCTTCTTGGCGAACAGCGACTTGCGGGCCATGTAGCTGATGTAGCGCGGCACGGAGATGCCCACCATCGGCGGGTCGAGGAACGAGGCGTGGTTGGCCAGCAGCAGGGCCGGCCCACTCGTCGGCATGTTGGCCCGGCCGTTGGTCCGCAGGCTGGCGAACACCGACAGGAAGGCCCAAGTCGAGGAGTAGGCCAAGTCGTACCACCGGCGGGCTACCCACGGGTGCATTTGGTCACTTCCTGTTCGAGGCGGTCCAGTACGGCGTCGGGCGTCAACTCGTCCGTCACGATCACGATGGCGTCCTTCGGCTGCACCAGCGGGCCGACGCTCCGCGTCTTGTCGCGGTGGTCGCGGATTTCGATGTCCTTGGCCACGCTCTCCAAGGTCGCCGGGATGCCCTTGGCCGTCAGTTCCGCGAGCCGGCGCGCGGCCCGCACGCCGACGCTGGCCGTCAGGTAGAACTTGCACGGCGAGTCCGAGAACACCACGCTCCCTTGGTCCCGCCCCTCGCACACCATCCGCCGGCCCATCGCGATCTGCCGCTGCCAGCCCACGAGAATCGCCCGCACATGCCCTTGGGCCGCCACGAGACTCGACGCCTCCGACGCGGCCGGCGTGCGGATCGCCTCCGTGATGTCTTCCCCGTTCAGGGTCACTTTCCCCGGCGGCATTTCCAACTTGCACTCGCTGAGGAACGGGACGACGCGCACCTCGTCCCCGAACGGGATGTCGGCCCGGTTCAGCGCGTACGCAATCGCCCGGTACATGGCCCCGGTGTCCAAGTACTCGAAGGCGAGTCGCCTCGCCAACCCCTTGGCCGCCGTACTCTTCCCGGAGCCGGCCGGCCCGTCGATGGTCACGATCATTTGTCTTGGTCCGGGACAAATGAGGTGACAAGGTGGCAAGGTGACAAGATGACAAGGTGACAAAAACCGAGTGAGCCGAGGGCCGTCAGGCCCCGGGTGGTGCGCTCCGGCCCATTACCCGGCGGCTTACGCCGCTCGGCTCACTTGTTTTTTGTCACCTTGTCACCTTGTCACCTTGCCACCTTGTCATCTCGTAAGAGCTTCCCTCAGTTTAGAGTACGGCCCCGCCACGCCCACCCACGCCAGCAAGAACAGGACCAGCGGGACGGCGAACACGGCCAGCAGCCGCCAGTTTCTTTGACGGGTGGGGATGTCTTGGCCCATCACCTTCCAGACGCGGAACAGGGACAGGATCACGCACACGAGGAACGCCCAGCCGGCGAGCAAGACGTTGTCCCCGAACCAGCGGGCGAGGACGAGGACG
>JAYUGD010000937.1:0-3584 GCA_043767785.1 Zavarzinella sp.
CCCGGCGAGTACGCCCGGCGGACTCGCTCACCCAAGGTTCTTTGTCTCATTCATGGCGCGACGACGATTTTTGCACAAGCTCGGAGCGTGAGGAGTACAGGGGCCGACCACCGTTGGCATCATTCATAGCCGCGTGCAGTATAAAGTGGCTTGCGCTCACGGTCCACCGGGACAACGCGCGGGCCATTCGGTTCTGCGAGCGCTGCGGGTTTGAACTGATCCCCGACGTCGAACGCCGCAACGGACACGTCGTGATGAAGCTCTGGATCGGGGAGTGACGCGGCGCCGGGTCCGTGACGACCACCGCAAGAATTGTGTGACGCCGGCGGGGTGAGGCGGTTTTTTATCGGGTTCCGAACATGTCTCTCGCGCGGAAATACACTCGCCCGCTCACCGTCGATAACATCGACTACCGTTGGCTGTTGAAGGAGACCGACTCCGGAGCTTTCTTCGAACGCCTGCTTGTCGTCGAGGCGGACGAGAACCCCAATGGCGAGCAGCTTGTCGCTCGCATCGAGGCAAAAGATCGGCGTGCGGACGACGCGGTCACGCCCGGCGTCGTGACCGCCCTCATCAGGGAAGCCCGCGCGGGCGGCTGGCTTCCCCGCCGCCGCGGAAGCCGCCCGCCCTGCGACGGTCCCTTCCTTCGACTCGTCCGGTCCCGCGTCGTCGCCTGACCGGCCATTTCCGCTCCCGCTTTTTTCTCGTGCGGCCGGAGCCACGTCTCACGCCTCGACGACGACGCGGTGAACCTTCTTCTTCCCGTGCCGCAGCAGGATGGCCCCGTCCCGGAGGTCGCTCTCCCGGAGGACGGCGTCCACCGCCCCGGCGGGGTCGTTGTTCACGTACGCGCCGCCCTGCTCGATCAGTTGGCGGGCTTCTCGTTTGCTCTTGGCCAGCCCCGTCGTCACCAGCAACTCGACCAGCGGGATGCCGGCCGCCAAGGCGGCCGCGGGCACGGCCGTCGTCGGCATGGTCGCCGCGTCCGCGGCCCCGCCGCCGAACGCCGCCGCGGCCGCGGCGCGGGCCGCTTCGGCGGCCGGCGCCCCGTGGCACAGGGCGGTCGCCTCCCGCGCCAGGACCGCCTTGGCCTCCTTCAATTCGGCCCCGGCCAACCGGCCGAGCCGGCAGACTTCCTCCATCGGCAGGAAGGTAAAGTACGCCAAGAAGCGCTCCACGTCCCGGTCGTCGGCGTTAATCCAGTATTGGTAGAAATCGTACGGCGAGGTCCGCTCGGCGCTCAGCCACAAGGCCCCTTGGGCCGTCTTGCCCATCTTTTCGCCGCGGGCCGTCGTGAGCAGCGGGAATGTCAGCCCGTAGCCCGCCCCGTTCTCCGTCTTGCGGATCAGGTTGACGCCGGCCGTGATGTTGCCCCACTGGTCGTCCCCCCCGATCTGCAGCGTGCACCCGTGGGCACGGAACAGGTGGACGAAGTCGTAGGCCTGGAGCAACTGGTAGTTGAACTCGATGAACGACATCCCCTCCTCGCGGTCGAGGCGGCTCTTGACGGAGTCGGCCTTGATCATCTCGTTGATCTTGAAGTGGCGGCCGTACTCCCGCAGGAAGGCGATGTACGGCATCGGCACCAGCCAGTCCGCGTTGTCGAGAAAAATGCCGGCCGGGCCGTCGAGCGTCAAGTAGCGCTGGAGTTGCCCGAGGATGCCGCGGCCGTTGGCGGTGATTTCCTCCGCGCTCAGCATCTTGCGCATCTCGGTCTTGCCGCTCGGGTCGCCGATCAGCGTGGTCCCGCCGCCGATGATGGCGATGGGCTTGTGGCCGGCGCGCTGCAAGTGGGCCATGGCCATGATGGGCATGAGGCTGCCGGCGTGCAGGCTGTCGGCCGTCGGGTCGAACCCGGCGTAAAAGGTGGCGGGCGGCCGGGCCAACAAGTCGCGCAGGCCCGCCTCGTCGGTGCACTGCTTGACGAAACCGCGGTCCTGCAAAACGTCGAAAACCGTGCTCACGGCGGGGCGCCTCGGGTCGGTGGTGGCCGCGCTCATCTTAACGAACCGCGGCGCCGCTCCAACGATTTTTTTGGGCCGCGTCCTAGGCGGCCGGCACGCTTTCGTCGTCCCAAGTCCTAACCTACGGGTTCCCAACCGCCGTCAGGCGGTCCTGTTGGAGTCCCGCTTTTAAGCGGTCTGTGGCCAACCCGCCGCAGTAGGCAAGAGGACCGAGTCTTCGAGGGTCCGACCCCTTGGGCGAACAGTCGCCACCCACAAATGGCGAACCCTCGAAGACTCGGTTCGCCGGCCTACTGCGGCGGGGAGGTCACGGACCGCTTAAAAGCGGGACTCCAACACGACCGCCTGACGGCGGTTTATCACGACGGTCGGGGGAACCCCATGCACTGGCTCTTCTCGTGGCGGCGACTGAAAGCCCTCGGCGTCATCGGGCTGAACGCCCGCAACGCCGGGGGGGTGATGGGGCACAACCCGCGGGCCGCGTTTCCGCTCGTCGATGACAAAGTCCTGATGTGGGAACTGTGCCGGCGCGTCGGCATTCCGACGCCGGAGACGCGGGCGGTCTTTGAGACGCACGGCGACTTGCGGCACTTGGAAGAGTCGTTGACGGCCGCCCCGGACGGCGTGCTCAAGCCGGCGCGCGGGGCCGGGGGCCGCGGCGTGTTGGTGCTGCTCGGCGACGCGCCGGGCGGGTATCGGCGGGCCGGGGGGAAAACGCTCTCGCTCGCGGCCGTGCGGCGGCACGCCTCGGACATTCTCTCCGGCCTCCACTCGCTCGGCGGCCAAGCGGACCGGGCCATTCTGCAACAGCGGGTCGGCGTCCACCCGGCCCTCGCCGCCGTTTCTTACGCCGGCACGCCGGACGTGCGCGTCCTCGTGTACCGCGGCGTCCCGGCGATGGCCATGCTGCGCCTCCCGACGCTGGAGTCGGCCGGCCGGGCCAACCTACACCAAGGCGGCATCGGCGTCGGCATCGACCTCGGCACGGGGACGACGACGCGGGCCGTCTGGCGCGGCCGCCGCATTGACCGCCACCCGGACACCGGCGCGCCGATCCCCGGCTTGGTGATCCCCGACTGGCCGGGCGTGTTGGACTTGGCGAAGCGGGCGGCCCGCGCCACCGGCTTGGGCTACCTCGGGGCCGATGTCGTTCTCGACCCGGCACGCGGCCCGCTGCTCTTGGAGGCCAACGCCCGCCCCGGTTTGGCCATCCAACTTGCCAACGGCGCCGGTCTCGGGAAACTCCTGACAACAATCGACGCCGGTTTCGTATCGGAAAATTCCTGACGCGGTTAACACCCCGCAGATATTTTCGCGCCCGCGATCAATTGGCGCCCGACTCCGGGCCGAAATCGGACTCCGTTTGTTCCCCGGTAAAAAATTTGGCCCGCCACTCGAAATCGGCTTGCGCCGCCCGCGCCAGAATATTCCACATCTTCGGAAAAGTCGTTGTAGGTTCCGGCATCGCGATTTATTCGACTCGACCGGCGCGACCGGCGCGACCGGCACGACCGCTCCGACCCGCCTCGGAAATGGCCTCGCAACCATGAATTTGCTCGCTGACCCGATCACCGACTTGGACGAACCCACGGCGGCCGCCCCCGTGGCGTGTTTCGCCGA
>JAYUGD010000938.1:0-1141 GCA_043767785.1 Zavarzinella sp.
CGCCGCCGTCGAGGCCCGCGTGCCGGGGTCGCCGGCCGGGGACGGCATCGACCTGGGCACCGGCGTCACCGAGGAGACGGCCGACGGCTGGACGGTCGCGGTGCGCTTCGACAAGTCCCACGGCTGGACGCTCGCCTCCGCACAGGCCCGCCTCGCCGAACTCGCCCCGACGCCGCGGTCGGCCCGCTTGCCGCGACCGCCGAAGGCCCCCGAGTACGCCCAACCCCGCCGCCCGGCGGGCGTCCGCGGCTGACCCGTTCCCCTGTTCCCGTTCGGAGTTTCCCCCATGTTCACCGCCTCCCTCGTGGCCGGCCTCCTCTTGGCCGCCCCGCTCCCCGCCAAGCCCGACGACAAGCCCGTTGCCAAGGCGGCAATGCAAATCGGTCACATGGTTTACTTCAAGCTCAAGGACGCGACCCCCGAGGCGAAGTTGAAGCTCGTCGAAGCCTGCGACACGTACCTGGAAGCCCGCGACGGCGTCGTCTTCTACGCCGCCGGGGTCCGCGGCGAGGAGTTCAAGCGGGCGGTCAACGACCTCGACTTCGACGTGTCCCTGCACATCGTCTTCAAGGACAAGGCCAGCCACGACGCCTACGAGGTCCACCCCGAACACCTCAAGTTCATCGAAGCCGGCAAGGCGAACTGGACGAAAGTCCGCGTCTTCGACAGCGAAATGCCGTTGCGGAAGAAGAAGTGACCCGACGGTTGCTGTGCGACGCATCGTTCCTGGTGCTGTCCGTGGCCGGTCTGGTCCTGAGTTCGGCCACGCACGTCGCCGCGATTTTTGGACTCGGCGAACCACTCGGAGCGGCAACTTGGGTGCAGTACCCCTGCATGGTCCTGGTTTGGTTGCCGATTCTCGGGACCGCGAGTGGTCGGGCGCGAACGTGGCCGCGATGGATCACATCCACCAACTACGCCAATCGTGTTGTCTGGGTGCGTCGTCTTGGGATTTTGCTCGGCTGTTACTTCTCACTCAACTTCATCATTTGTTACTGGCACGGCGCGCCGAAGCATCACCGCGGTGACCCGTTTGCCCGGGCAATGTTCACGCGCGCGTTTTCCGGGGTTGGTGTGATGCTCTACGCCACGGCAGCCATGTACCACTTCTCAGCCGTATTCGAACGGCCTTCGCTGCCCG
>JAYUGD010000939.1:0-3584 GCA_043767785.1 Zavarzinella sp.
GGTCGGTTGGACAGCAGACCGGCGGGACGCCGGTCCCACCTCCGCTACGATTGAGCCGCAATGAACCACTAGTCAGAATCTCTTGGTTTCCACAGTGAATTTGCCCGGTGATTTTCTTGGTGAATCTTCGTGTAACCTTTGTGCCTTTGTGGTGCGTCCGAATTTTTCACTTCGTTTTCTTCTCCTGTAGTTTCAGCCACCTGGCGCGTCGCACCCAGTAGAAGCGGACCGGCAGGAACAAATCGACCACCTCGTCGGAGATGAGCAGGCCGCCCAAAACGGGGAGCGCCATCGGGGCGAGGACTTCGCCCCCGACGCCGGCCGCGAACACCATCGGGAAGATGGCGACGATGGCGACGCCTTCCGTCAGGAGTTTCGGCCGCAGGCGGTGAACCGCCCCCTCAATGACTGCCGTGCGCAGTTCTTCCAGCGACTCGATCTTCTCCAAGCCGCCGCGCTTCTCGATGGCCTCGCGCAGGTAGACGAGCATGATGATGCCGGTCTCCGTCGCCATGCCGAAGCAGGCGATGAAGCCGACCCAGACGGCGACGCTGAAATCGGTCGGCGGGGCGCTCCAGCCGTCCACGATCTTCGGGAACAGGTACAGGAAGAACGCCCCGCCCGCGAGGGCTTCGGGGACCGCGAGCATCATCAGCACGGCGTCGGCGAGGTCGTGGTACGTGAGGTACAGGATCAGGAAGATGACGAGGATGACGGCCGGGAAGACGACCTTCAGCGTCTGCGCCGCCCGCGCCTGGTGCTCGAACTCGCCGGCCCACTCGACGTGGACCCCTTCCGGGAGCAACACTTTCTGCTCGACGACGCGCTTGGCCTCCTCGACGAACCCGACGGCGTCCCGGCCGCGGACGTTCAGGGTCACGTAGTTCAAGAGCCGGCCGTTTTCACTCTTGACGACGGCCGGCCCCTCGACGATGCGCACGTCGGCGACGGACGCGACCGGGATGAGCGGCTTGCCGCGGGCGGCGTGGCCGGGGACCGCCTGGTGCCCGGCCGGGGAGCCGTCGAGTGTCAGCGTCGGCGGCCCGGCGTCGGCGGCCATCGCCGGCCGCTCGACCCGCGCGGTCCCGGCGACGAGGAGACGCTTCACCGCTTCTTCGTCTTCGCGGCTGGCGCGGGAGTAGCGGACGCGGACGGGGAAGCGGTCCCGCTTCTCGACGGTCTGCGTCACCACGCGGCCGCCGATGGCCATTTCGATCTCGGTCTGCACGTCCTCGACGGTGACGCCGTACCGGGCCGCCTTCTCGCGGTCGATGGTCACTTCCAGATACCCCTTGCCCATGACGGGGGCGGCGACCACGTCCCGCGCCCCGGCCACCGGCTTCACGGCGGCCTCGATCTGCTTGCACACGCGGTCGATGGTGTCCAAGTCCGGGCCGAACACTTTGACGCCGATGTCGGTCCGCACGCCGGTCGAGAGCATTTCGATGCGGTTGATGATCGGCTGGGTGAAGATGTTCGACCACCCGGGGACTTGCAGCACGCGGCCGAACTCGTCATCGACTAAGTCCCCCTTTGGCCCGCCCGTCCGGGGCCAGAAGAACACCCAATCACGGAACGGCTTTTCCAGTTCTTCGCGCAGCTTCCCGAGCGGCTCAAGGGCCGCCGCGTCGTGGGGCTTGCCGAGCCGCACCTTCATCGTCTCGGCCGCGAACCGCTCCGACTCAGCGCCGAGCGGGGCCGAAGAGAGTAGCCCGACGCCGCGGCCGGCGGCGACCAGTTCTTCGAGTGCGTACCACGTGAACGCCTCGGTCCCGCGGTCGGCCAGTTCAAAATTCACCGCCGCGACGCGCTCCCGCCAAAGGGCTTCGCGGCGGGCTTCCGTGTCGGCCAAGACGGCGGTGGCCATCGTCGGCCGGTCGGCGCCGGCCAGCCCGCGGACGCCGGTGCGGAGTGCGGCCCAGCCGGACTCCTTGAGTTCCAACGCGGCCGCCGGGTCGGCGGTCGCCTTCACCTCGGCCAGGCGGTCGGCGGTCCGCCGCTGGATGCGCGTCACCACTTCGAGGGCCGGGTTCTTCGCCAAGCGCGCCCCCTCGTCCGGGGCCAACTGTGCGGCGAGTTCGTCCACTATCTCCGCCTCGCCGTCGGGGGCCAACGCCTTGAGTCGGCCGCCCGCCCGCATCCGCCGCACCGTTTCGGCGATGACGAACTTGGTGAGGGTCGGCCCGAGGTCGCGCTCGGTCTCCGTGTAGCGGCGCAGGGCCAGCTCGCGCATCGTCTCGTCGAAGCGTTCGAGCGCCTTCTGCGCCGCCTCGTTGAGAAGGCTGTCCCGGTCGTCGGCGTGCGGGGCTTCCGCGAGATACCCCCGCCCTTCGAGTGTTCGCAGCACGTCCCGCGTCTGCCGCTCGGCGTCGGGGAAGCGCAGGACGCGCTTCGGCCAGAACTCGCGCGGCCGGAAGTTCACGAACGTCTCGACCATGTCCAGCGGGGCCGGGTCCGTCGGCGTGTCGGCCCGGCCGGCCTTGCCGACGACGGACTCGACTTCGGGGAACCCGCGCAGCAGCGCGTCGCGGGCCTTCAAGTCGTCCGCGGCCTGCGTCACGCTCGCCCGCGGCACCGTCACCGGCATGTCGAGCGTCGTCCCCTCGTCCAAGGCGGGCATGAACGAGACGCCGATCTTCGGAAAGTGGAACGCCCACAGGGCCAGAAAGACGAGCGTGGCGAATGACGCGGCCTGCGCGGCCGTCCCGCGGGTGAAGGCGACGGTGAGGAACGTCACCACGGCGAAGACCACGAGGAACATCGTCCGCCACGCCTCCTCGGACGCGCCCATGCCCAATAGGGCCTGCACTGGGAAGAGGCCCGCGGCCAGAATCAACAGGGCGGCGAACGCCCACATGACGAGGTTCCGCTTGGGGAGCGCCCATGTGAGGAGCGGCTTGTAAATGCGGATGAAACTGCGGACGATCCAGTTGTCCTCTTCGCCCCGCAGCCGGCCGCGGACGAAGCTCGGGATGAGGGCGGGCACGACGGTCACGGAGATCAGGGCGACGCCCAGCAGGGCGAAGCTCTTCGTGAACGCCAGCGGGTGAAAATACTTCCCCTCGCGGCCGGACAGCATGAACACGGGGACGAACGACAGCAGCATGATGAGGACCGAGAAGAAGATCGGCCGCCCGACCGTCCGGCACGCGCGGATGACGATCTCCCGCGTGTCGCCGGTCACTTTCTGGTCGCCGAACTTCTCCTTCAAGTGGTGGGTCGCGTTCTCCACCATCACGATCGCTTGGTCTACGAGGATACCGATGGAAATGGTGATCCCGGCCAGCGACATGATATTGGCCTGGATGTCGATGATGCCCAGCCGCCGCAAGACGAACATCATGAGGAACGAGAACAGCACCGCCAGCGGCAGCGTCACGCAGATGACGAAGGCGCTGCGCAAGTGGACGAGGATGAGCAGGACGGCGACCGACGCGATCAGCATCTCGTGCCACATGACGGTCGCCAGCGTGTCGATGGCCCCGGTGATGAGCCGCGTCCGGTCGTAGGCCGGCACGATCTGCACGCCCTCGGGCAGGCCCGGCTGGAGTTCCTGAATCTTCTCCTTCACGCGCTTGGTGACG
>JAYUGD010000940.1:0-3580 GCA_043767785.1 Zavarzinella sp.
GACGGGTTGGCGGCGAGCGAGCCGGCCACCGTCACGCTGACGGTCCACGCGACCAACACGCCGCCGGTGTCGGCCGCGGACGCCTACGAAACGATGACCGGCACGCCGATCGACGTGCCGGCGCCGGGCGTTCTGGGCAACGACACGGACGCGGACGACGACGAACTGACGGCCGCCGTCGTCGCGCCGCCGGCGCACGGGGAATTGACGCTCAACGACGACGGGTCGTTCCGGTACACGCCGGCCGCCGGGTACGAGGGGGCGGACGCCTTCACGTACAAGGCCAACGACGGCGTGGCCGACGGCAACACGGCAACCGTGTCGATCACGGTCGCACACGCCGACTTGGCCCCGACCGTCACCGTGCCGGCCGCGACGTTCATCGACCCCGGCCAGACGGTGACGTTCTCGTCGGTGGCGGTGGCCGACGCGGACGCGGGGACGGCGGCGGTCGAGGCGAGCCTGAGCGCGTGGACTGGGTCGCTCACATTGGGCGCGACGGCCGGGCTGACGTTCACGGCCGGCGACGGGACGGCGGACACGGACATGACCTTCCGGGGCACGCTGACCGCGATCAACGCGGCCCTGGCCGGCCTCGTGTTCGACCCGGCCGCCCCGGCGGCGACGCAGACGGGGTTCAGCATCATCGTCAACGACTTGGGCAACACGGGCCTCGGCGGCCCGCTGACGGGGTACGATTCCGTGCGCGTGGTCGTCGGCGGGCCGTTCGCGGCCGGCGACGCCTATACGACGCGCCACGACCGCGTGTTGGAAGTCGCCGCCGCCGGCGTGCTGGCGAACGACGACGTGGACCCGGACGGCGACTTCGCGCCGGCCGTGGACACTGGCCCGGCGCACGGCGCGCTGGCATTCGCGGCCGACGGGTCGTTCACCTACACGCCGGCCGCCGGTTACGTGGGGACGGACCACTTCACGTATGTCCTGACCGACGGCGAGACCGACAGCGACCCGGTCGACGTGACGATCACCGTGACCAACGCCGCCCCCACGGCCACCGGGGCCGAACACACGGTCCACGCCAACACGACGCTGGACGGCGACGACGCGACCGTTGGCGGCCTGGCCGACGGGGACGAGGACACGGTGACGGCCGCCCTCGTGACCGGCCCGCAGCACGCCACATCCTTCACGCTGCACGCGGACGGCACGTTCACCTACACGCCGCTGAACGGCTACGTCGGCGACGACACGTTCGCCTTCAAGCCGACGGACGGCCTCGCGTCGGGCGAGGAGGCGACCGTGCTGATCCACGTCGCCAACCAAGCCCCCATGGTGTCCGACGAGCGATACACGCTAATCGTGCCGACCGATACGGCTGTCAGCGGCAACGTGCTGGCCAACGACACCGACCCGGACGACGACGACTTGACCGCCACGCTGGCCGCGAGCGAGGAGGAAATCCCGGGCGAGTTGAGTTTCAACTCGGACGGGTCGTTCACGTTCACGCCCAATTCGACCTTCCGGGGGGAGTGGGCGTTCACTTACACCGTGAGCGATGGCGTCGAGGAAGTATCGGGGACGGCGACGATCACCGTGGCCGAAGGGGGCAAGCTGTACGACGATTACTACATCGCCGACATGGTGGAAGATCTGGTCGTATCCGATCCGGAGGAAGGGCTGCTGGCGAACGACGTGCTGCCGGTGGGGCAGACATTCCGGCCGTACATTGTGCAAGGGGTACCGTCGTCCGAGGGTACGCTGATTCTGGGCGATGAACAGTCAGACGGTCAAGGGCATGTGACGTTTGACGGGACGTTCCGGTTCATCCCCGCACCGATGTTCAGCGGCGAGACATCATTCGCTTATGCGGTCACCGGAGTGGCGGGGGCGCTCAGGGTCTACGCACTGAGCCAGGGGATTTGGGCGGTCTGGGCAACGCCGTCGGGCGGTGATCGTCAACGTTGATAACCTGAGCAGCAGCCACGATTGACAGACCAGAGAGAACAGGCATGACGCCGACATCGAACACATTAGTCCTTCCGGAGTCGGCGTCCGCGTTGGAGCGGCTGTTGCGGTTGTTTCATGATTGTCCCGATTTCCGACTCGACAATCACAACAAGGCTCATCGACTGGACGAGATTATTGTCACGGCGATTTGCGCCGTGTTGGGCGGGGCCAATTCTTGGGCGGCCGTCGAGCGTTTTGCCGACGGCCGCGAGGCGTGGTTTCTCACCTTTCTCACCTTGGAAAACGGCCTCCCCTCCCACGACACGTATCAACGGGTGTTTCGGTTGTTGAATCCCGAGGTGTTGACGGGCCGGTTCGCCGGCTGGCTCGCGGACATCGGCGGCCGGCTCCCCGTGAAACAGATCGCCATCGACGGCAAAACCATGCGCGGCTCGGCGGACAAGGGCACGGGCCTGGCGGGCTTGCACCTCGTTCATGCGTTCGCCACCGCCAACGGGGTTTGCCTGGCCCAGCAGGCCGCGGCCGAAAAATCCAACGAGATCACGGCGATCCCGGAACTGCTGAAACTGCTGGAATTGAAGGGCGCCGTGGTGACCATCGACGCGATGGGATGCCAGACGGAGATCGCGGCGGCCATCATCGACGGGGGCGGTGATTATGTGCTGGCCGTCAAGGGGAACCAAGGACATTTGCACGCGGACGTCATGGCGGCCGCGGCCCCGATGCTCGGCGGCGACATCATCCCGACGGAAGCCGAGTATGCGAAGACGGAGGAAATCAGTCGCGGCCGGACGGAGACCCGGATTTGCTATGTGACCGACCGGCTGGACGGAATCCGGCACCAATCACGGTGGAAGAATCTGGCCGCCGTGGGGGTCGTGATCAGCGAACGGCTGGTCAACGGCCGACGGGAAATGGAAATCCGTTATTTTATCTCCAGCAAGGTGATGACGGCCCATGAGTTTCTCCGGTCGGCCCGCGATCATTGGCTGGTCGAGAACCAGTTGCATTGGGTGTTGGACGTGGTGTTCGGGGAGGACGGTCACCAACGGCGCAAGGGCCACGGACCTGAAAACTTCGGCCTGTTGCGCAAACTCGTTCACGCGTTGATTAAGAGCGGCAATCCAAAGCATGGAATCAAAGGAACGAGAGAAATGGCCGGCTGGAACACGGGTTGTTTGGAGGAATTAATAGCCAAAGCGATGAATTTCTCGGGAAAAACAAGTGCGTAGGCCCTGCGGGGGCGCTCGCGCTGGCACCGGCACAAGTACAAATCAAAGCCGTAGCTTTGGAAATGACGTTGCAAACTGTACGGTTCGTCAGCAATGCGGAAGGCAACATGATCCCGATTGCCCACGACTTCGGCGCGCTGGCGGGCAAAGCATATACTCCAGACAAAGACGAATCTGGCGCGGCTCAATTTGACCAAAGTAAGTTGGGAAAGCATAGTTACCCAGTTGCGTATTACACGGACAACGGCGGGGCACTATCGAAGGTCCGAACACGGGTGAGTATTTATTTGCCTCACACAACCTACTCATGGCTTCAAAAAAGGGTAGCCGTTCACCAGGCGAACTGGCATTTTCTGGTTTGATCGGGTAAGTCGATTTGATGAATCCGTCACCGAATCCGTGTCCGAACTGCGCGAAAC